>CALXAW010000055.1 GCA_944386375.1 uncultured Clostridia bacterium | reverse complement strand
AAATAGTTTACATATAATAGATAATAATTATAGGGTGAAAAAGTAAAATAAATAAGTGGGTACTAATTTTAGATGCAGTAATATAAATTCTAAAAAAATACTCGAAAAAGAAAGTCAAAGTAATAAAAAATGTATAACAAATTCATTTACTAAAAATGGAGTCATAAAAAGATAAAAAAGAAATAAAAATAAAAAAATGTTTAATAAATTAAAATTAAAAATCAATTAATATTAAATAAAATAAAATAATAAAAAATAAAATAATAAATTAATTAAAATAATTATTAAATAATAAAAAATAATTATTTTAAAATAAAAAACAAGTTAAATAATAAAAAAGATTAAATAAAATATAAAAAATAAAATATAAAAAATAATTTTAAATAAAATAAGTAATAAATAATTATTAAAATAAATTAATATAAAAAATTAAAATAAAGAGCTCCAAGTACAGGAGCTCCTTTGACCATCATATAAAAAAATTATTTTTAAAGTTTATACTATTTTCATACTTTTCAATGCAAGATTTTAAACTTTTTTGCTTATAAGGTGGTAAAAATGTATCATCCATTATAATAGTAATATTATAATGTTGGCAAATTAAATAAATAAGTGCTATGGAAGATTCACCAATATTGTATATATTGAGAAGATCTTTAAGCCTTTTATTTTGTAATTCACTCAAATAATGGAATCCACCACGCTTTAAAGCATGAAATACCCGTTTTAGAAGCTGATTAGAGGATAAGGTTACATTACCATTTTCATCAACTATATCAACTTCCTCTAAAAAAATTCTTTGTAAATTTAAATTAGTATCTATAATAATAGGTACTGCATTTAAATTTTCATACATTTTTTCATATTCTGCAATAACTTTTTTTAATTGAGAAACTTTATGTTCTAACGAAGATATTTTTTCTTGCAAATCAATTATAAGTTCTTCTTCATATTTCATTAGTTATATCCTCCTAATATGATGGTCAATTTTTAAAAGTAGATTTAGTAGTAATGCTACTTATATAATAATTATATCATATTATGTAGACTAACACAAATTTATTTGTAGAAATTTAAAACATTGGAATTTGTCAAATTTTGTCGATGAAAAATGCTTGACAAAGGTTTGGGATGCGTATAAAATAAAAAGCACCAATTTAGATAAACATAATACTTAAAAAGTTGTAAAATATTAAATTGAAGGAGGTGCAAATGAAAAATAAAAATGTAAGTATTCAAGAATGGATACCTATAGAAAAGATTGAAGATGATGGAATATTGAAACTTAAAAATAATAAAATAGTAAAAATAATGAAAGTTGTTCCTATAAACTTTAATTTAAAGTCTGATTTAGAAAAAAATTCTATTTTAAATTCATACAAAGTTTTTTTAAAAACATGTAATTTTAATTTCCAAATATTAATTCAAAGTAACAAAAAAGACTTATCCACAAATATAAGGAAAATTAGAAAAAATTATCAAAAGAAAGAAGAACAATTTTTAAAAGATATTGCAGAAGAGTATATTAAGTTTATAAAAAATATTAATTTAAATCAAAAATCTACTTCTAAAATTTTTTATATTATAATTTCTAGCGAAAAAATTCAAAATAATAATTTAGAAATTGTAAAAGAAGAGCTAAATGAGCAGTTTTTAAAAATAAAAGAATGTTTATCTAGATGTGGAAATTATGTAGAAAAAATTGATTCAAAAGAAGAATTATTTCAAATTATTTATTCTTTTTATAACACAAAAAAATATTTAAAAAATAAATAAAAATTCAGACTAAAGAAGGTGAGAAAAATAATATTTAATAAAAGAACAAAAAACAGGCAAAAAAACGAGAAAAAAGATTTTTTAAAAGGGGGTATAAAAATTCAAGATAAATTAAGCCCAACTTATATAAACTTAAACAATCCAAGATATTTAGAAATAGATGGTTTATATTATGGTGGATTAATAGTAGTAAATTATTATAGAGAACAGGAAGATTTAATTTTAAAAAGTATTATTGAGAGTAATATAAATATGAATATATCAATTTTTTGTGAAAAACAAGATCAATATAAAACAATAAAAGATTTAACATATCACATAGGAAATGTAGGGGTAGAATTAAAAGAGGGAAATCAAAATAGAGAAGATATAGAAATAGCAGCTTTTACATATAATGATGCAAAATATATAAGAAGAGAAATGCAAATTAATAATGAAGATTTATATTTTTTATATATGTATATTAATATTTTTGCAGAAGAAGAAAAAGAATTAGAGCATTATATAAATAAAGTAGAAGGAATTTTAAGTAGCAAAGGATTGCAAACAAGAAGAGCAACATTCAGGCAAGAGCAATTATTTATTTCTACATTACCTATAATGGAAAATAGTAATGACATAAGTGGTGCGTCCAGAAGAAATGTATTAACAAATGGAATTTTGTCTACATATCCGTTTATAACTTCTTCAATATTTGACGAGGAAGGAATTTTTATAGGAAAGAATATTTATAATAATTCATTGATATTTATAGATAGATATAATACCAACAAATATAAAAATGCTAATATGTGTATTTTTGGTACAAGTGGTGCAGGAAAGTCCTTTTATACTAAATTACTGATATTAAGATGCAGACTACTAGGTATAGAACAATATGTTATAGACCCAGATAGAGAGTATTTAAATTTATGTAAAAAACTGCAAGGCACAGAGATAAAAATAGGACCAACTTCTAAGACATATGTAAACATATTAGATATAAGAGAAGAAAGTATTGAAGATAATAATAATGGTTATTTAGCAACCAAAATAGGAAAGTTAATAGGTTTTTTTAATTTGATTTTTGGAGAAATGGATGAAGAAGAAAAAGCAATAATAGAAGAAAAACTGATAGAAACATATAAAACAAAGGGAATAACTTTTGATGATGAAAGTTTATATACAACAACTGAAGCAAAAAGAGAGTTTAAGAGAAATAAAGATATGCCTATACTAGAGGATTTATACAATGTTTTAGAAAAAGATAAAAGAACTAAAAAGTTTAAAGTAAAGTTAATTCCATTTGTAAAGGGCTCTTTAAATTTTTTTAATAATTATACAAATGTAGAAATAAATAATAAATTAATAATAGCAGATGTATATGAATTGGGTGAGGAAAATTTGAAGTATGGGATGTATTTATTTACAGAATTGTTTTGGGATAAAATAAAAATAGATAGAAGTATAAAAAAAGCAATATATTTAGACGAGATATGGAGATTAATAGGTGTAACATCAAATAAAGAAGTAGCAAGTTTTATTTATAAAATATTTAAAACAATAAGAAAATATGGAGGAAGTGGTGTTGCAATTACACAAGATGTTTCAGATTTGTTTAGTTTAGAAAATGGAACATATGGGAAAAGTATTTTAAATAATTCTAATATAAAAACATTTTTTTCATTAGAAGAAGAAAATATTAAAATATTATCAGAAAATACAAATTTAACAGATAAAGAAAAAATAGAAATTAAATCATTAAAAAGAGGTGAATGCTTAATGTTTGTTGGGGATGATCATATATTAACTAAAATAGAATCATCGGAAAAAGAAAAAGAAATAGTAGAGGGAAAGTAAATGAATAAAGTAATAACAGCAATAGGAAATGAATTTATAAATAATAAATTATTAAAAGAAAATAATATAAAAGTTATTTCTAAAGATATACCATATGTAGAAGGTGTTTTTGAAGTTATAGAAAAAAATCAAGTTGATTTTTTAATTATTAATGTAGAAATTATTAATGAAATAAATATTGATAATTTTATAAGGAAAATAAAAAAAATGAATAAAAAAATTAATTTGATTTTTATTTTAGAAAAAACGAATAAATTAATAGAAAATAAATTAATTAAAAATAATATAAAATTTTATTTCTATAATAAAAAAATAAAAAATACTGATTTAATTGATAAAATAAAAAACGAAATAAATGGTATAAAAAAATATTCAAATAAAATGATATATAATAATAATTTAAAAATAAGAAAAAAGAATAATATAAAAAAAGAATATAAAAAAATAAATTATGAAAATATATATTGTTTTTATTCAGAAAATTCAGAAAAAAATAAAATAATTATAATTAATTTTATAAATTATTTAAAAAAAATAAATTATAAAAAAATATTAATAATTAATTTAAATATTTTTCTAGAAATTAAAAATAATTCTAAAAAAATAATATATAAAAAGTCTAAAAAAATTTTTTATCATAATTTTAATGTTTATTTAAATAAGATAGATAATACTTTAGATTCGATTTCAGGTCTAGATTTTATTTTAAAAAAAGAGAAGAATGTAAACCAAAAAAATAGAATAATAACAGATATTTTTTTAAAAGAACTAAGAAAATATGATGCAATAGTAGTTAACGCAGACATAACAAATAAGTTAAAAATAAATAGTGTTTTATTAGAAAATATAGAAAAAAACATATTGCTAATAGAACCGTCTTTGTTAGGGATAAGAAGGGGGATGGAGTTTATAGAAGAAAACAGTATTAATAAATTAGATAACAAACAAGGTTTACATATTGTCATGCAAAATAATAATAAAAAAGCAATAAATAAAAAAATAATTAAAGAATGTTTTAAAAAATTTAATGTAATAGGACAAACGAAAAATAATAAAAATAACTTTAATTTATATAAAAAAATAGTAAAAAATAGGACAAAAAATAAAGCTTTAAAAATTCTAAAAGAAAGATTCTAATAAAATTAAATTTTAGAAAATAATAAATTAAATAATAAAAATATAGGAGGTATCATGGAAATAGAAAATTTAGAAAAACAAATTCAAAATAATGAATTAAATAATGAGGTGAATTTAGAAAAAGAGCAAAATAATTTTTTAGATTCAGCAATAGGCAAAGCTATAAACACAGGATTGGATATTGGAATAAGAGCATTATTACCAGATTTAATTGAAGATCAAGTCATAAGTATAAAGGATAATTTATTAAATTATGGTCTAAAAGAAGGTATTTCGAAGACAATAGAGGAAGCTATTAATTTTGGTAAAAGTAGTATAGGGATTGTAACTGGAAATTTTGAAAATATATCTCAAGTACAATTAGCGGTAAAAAATGGTGGAATAATAGATAGTGTTTCCACATTACTTGATTCAGTTGTGGATAAAGTAGAAGAAAAAGGTGTTATAAGTTCAAATATTGCAGATTTAATAAAAAGGGGTAAAGATACAATTTTAAATAATGTAGAAAGTAATATTGAAAAAACTTTAACAAATCAAATAACAAGTGTAGAAAATTTAGAAAATTATATAAATAATTGGAAAGAATTTTACAGTAATAAAGATTTTGATAATATGGAAATACAATATAAGAAGATTGAAAATGAATTATCTAATCTAATTCCTTTAGAAAATGCAATATCTCAAGCAAGAGTAATAGAAAACATACATAATTTAATAAAAAATAATGGACATAATTTTAATTTGTCAGAAACAGAATTAGAATTAGTAAAAAAATTAACTTAATAATAAATAATACTATTATTTCCGTAAAGAATTTAAGAAATTTCCCTTGCATATTTTTTTTGTGTTTAGTATAATAAACTAGTAGAAAAAAAAGAGGAAAGAGGTAAAAACATGGAAGAAAGACACGACGGAAATATTATACAAAAAGATATTGAAGAAGAAATGAGAACATCATATATTGATTATGCAATGAGTGTTATAGTATCACGTGCATTGCCAGATGTTAGAGATGGTTTAAAACCGGTACATAGAAGAATATTATATGCTATGCATGAAGATGGAATTACTTCAGATAAACCATACAGAAAAAGTGCAAATACAGTTGGATCTGTTTTAGGTAGATATCATCCACATGGTGATAGTTCTGTTTATGATGCAATGGTTAGAATGGCACAAGATTTTTCTATGAGATATATGCTAATAGATGGACATGGAAACTTTGGTTCAGTAGATGGTGATGGAGCAGCAGCTATGAGGTACACAGAGTCTAGAATGTCTAAAATTTCTGAACAAATGCTAAGAGATATAGAAAAAAATACTGTTGATTTTATGCCCAACTATGATGATAGATTACAAGAGCCAACAGTTTTACCAACAAGAATACCAACATTATTAATAAATGGTTCTTCTGGAATAGCTGTAGGTATGGCAACAAATATTCCACCACATAATTTAACAGAAGTAATTAATGGAATAATAAAAATAATAGATGAAGATGAAGTAACAGATGAAGATTTAATGTCTGTTATAAAAGGACCAGACTTCCCAACAGAAGGAATTATTTTGGGTAGAGAAGGAATTAAAAAGGCATATACAACAGGAAAAGGTAAAATTACATTAAGAGCAGAAACAGATATAGAAGAAATGAGTGGAAATAGACAAAGAATAATTGTTTCTTCACTTCCATATCAAGTAAATAAAGCAAAATTGATTAAAAATATATCAGATTTGTCAAAAGAGAAAAAAATAGAGGGAATTTCAGAAGTAAGAGATGAATCAGATAGAAAAGAAAAAGTTAGAGTGGTTATAGAGTTAAAAAGAGATGCGAATGCACAAGTGGTTTTAAACCAATTGTTTAAGCATACACAAATGCAAGATAGTTTTGGAATAATAATGTTAGCATTAGTAAACGGCGAACCTAAAATATTGACTTTAAGACAGTGCTTAGATCATTATATTGACCACAGAAAAAATGTAATATTACGTAGAACTCAATTTGATTTAGACAAGGCATTAGCTAGGGCTCATATATTAGAGGGATTAAAAATAGCATTAGATAATATAGATGAAGTTATAGAAATAATACGTTCTTCTTATGATGATGCAAAAGAAAGGTTAATGGAGAGATTTGGTTTATCTGATATACAAGCTCAAGCTATCTTGGATATGAGACTTAAAACATTATCTGGATTGCAAAGAGAAAAAATTGAAGAAGAATATGATGAATTAATGAAATTAATTGCTCATTTAAGGGATATACTAAATAGTGAAAGATTAGTTTTTGATATTATAAAAGAAGAGCTTATAGAAATTAGAGAAAAATTTGGAGATGAAAGAAAAACTAAAATAAAAGCAGCAGAGGGCGAAATTGATTTAGAAGATCTTATAAAAGAAGAGCAAACTGTTGTAGCTTTAACTCATTTTGGTTATATTAAAAGAATGCCAATAGATACTTATAAAAGCCAAAAAAGAGGAGGTAAGGGAATTACCGGAATTGCGACTAGAGAAGAAGATTTTGTTAAGGAAATATTTACAGCTTCTACTCATGATACAATACTATTCTTTAGTAACAAAGGTAAGCTATATAAATTAAAAGGTTACGAAATTCCAGAGGCAGGAAGAACAGCAAGGGGAACAGCAATAGTTAATTTACTAAGCTTAGATCCAGGTGAAAAGGTATCTGCAGTAATACCTATTCAAAATTTTGCAGATGGAAAATATTTGTTAATGTGTACTAAAAATGGTGTAATTAAGAAAACTGCTCTTACAGAGTATGATTCTAGTAAAAAAACTGGATTAAATAGTATTACATTAAAAGAAGAGGATGAGCTTATTTCTGTAAGACTTACAGATGGAGAGGATAATGTAGTTTTAGTTACTAGAAATGGTATGGCAATAACATTTGATGAAAAAGATGTAAGACCTATGGGTAGAATATCTCAAGGAGTAATTGGAATACGCTTAGACGAAGAAGATGAAGTAATAAGCATGGAGTCTATTATTCCAGGAGGAAACCATACACTTCTTACTATTACTGAAAATGGTTTTGGTAAAAGAACAGAATTAGATGAATATAGAGTTCAAACAAGAGGTGGAAAGGGTGTAATGACATATAAAATTACTCCAAAAACAGGTAAAATTGTAGGAGCAAGAGTAACAGGCGAAGATGAAGATGTAATGCTTATAACAGATAGTGGAACAATAATAAGATTAAATGTAAAAGATATAAGTGTTTTAAGTAGAGCAACACAGGGTGTTACTTTAATGAGAACTGGAGAAGGTGTAAAGGTAGTAAGTATAGAAACTTTAAATCCAGAAATGGATTAGAAAAAGTTTTAAATAATATTAGCTTTTAATTAATATAAATAAACTCTGTATATGTGCTTTAATTTAAAAGTATGTATACAGGGTTTATTGTTTAATAGGAAATAATATGAAACTTTAAGTTTCGTAACTTAAAGTGAAAATAACTATTAAATAAAAGTTGATATGCTCCAATGTTGCAACAATAAAAAAAGCCAATAATTAAGAGTTTTCTCAAAACTATTGACTTTTTATAATGGAGCCACTTGTCCGACTTGAACGGACGACCTACTGATTACAAGTCAGTTGCTCTACCAACTGAGCTAAAGTGGCGTTATGTTGGTGACCCGTACGGGAATCGAACCCATGTCTCCGCCGTGAAAGGGCGGTGTCTTAACCGCTTGACCAACGGGCCTTGTAAGAACTAAATTTTGTTTAGTTCTTTGGTGAGCCATCCGCGACTCGAACGCGGGACAACTTGATTAAAAGTCAAGTGCTCTACCACCTGAGCTAATGGCC
>CALXAW010000054.1 GCA_944386375.1 uncultured Clostridia bacterium | reverse complement strand
CTAAGCAATATAAAACTTATCAAAATAAAAATCGACTACTTAAACAATACGAATTTTGTACAGGTGGTAAAACAGGAGTTGATTAGTTAAAATGCGAGATATAATAGTAAAGTTAGAAATGTTGTTTATTTTTTGTTTTAATATTCTTTTAAAACAAATTTAAATAATCAAGATTAAATAATATTATAAAACAAAGTATTATAACAAGTTTTAAAATTTATAAATATTTGTTAATGATAAAAGTAAGATATAGTAAAGCAATATATCTTACTTTTTTTCATTGGCTTAGAATTTATAAAAATATAAATGTTTTTATTTAAATATGATGCTCTAAATTTTAACAAACTTGACTGTATAACACAATATGTATTAAAATATAAATATATTTAATCAATTTGTATAAAAAAGGGGGAATAATTGATGTATGTTTTATCAGTCTTAAATTTGGAATCAACTTCAAATATATTATATACTCAAACATCATATTTTTCTCGTAACTCTTCAAGATGCAGACAGGATAAGTTTTGTATTGTCGCATCTATCTATGATAGTTAAAATGAAAAGAAAATATAGATTAAATAAGCATACTTGCTTTTATACTATTAAAAAGGATAGGTTATTGGTAAATTTTTTTAAAAAAATAAATGATTATAATTCAAAAAACAAATATTTCTCAAAAAATTATAAAAAAACATTTTTTATGAAATTAAATGTATATAAAATATTAAGGATAGCATAGAAAAGATAATGAATATGAAAATAGTATTAAAATTAATTAAAATTTCAACAATTGAATTATGGAAAAAATGTAAAATCTTGTTTTTTTTGTATTTTTTAAGAACAATAGCAACTGCTTTAATCCCTTTAGTATCAGTATATTTTATTAAATATATTACTTATAGTTTATATCCTAGTATTAATATAAATATGGCAATTATGTATGCTGCTTTGATGCTTCTTATCGAATATATTTTATCTTCAATAAAAAATATTGTTGTTTTTTTTATTGAAAAATACAATGAAAAAATAGTGAACGATGATCGATATGAAATATCTACTGAATTTTTAAAAATATTTTTTCAAAAGACAGAAGATGCAGAATTTTTTGATAATTATTATAAATCTTTAGATTATGTAAATCGTGCTTCGGTGTTGCATATTATTAATCAAATGTGTTCAATTATCTCGAATTTAATAACAATCAGTGGATTAATTTTTTTGATTCAAGAAGTTTCTATTTTTGCACTTTTTTGTTGTGTAATGATTTGGGTTGTGAAAACAACATTTGATAATAGATTAAACAAATTAAGATATAAAATGTATGATCAAAATTACAATTTTTACAGAAAAAACGATTATTTTATTTGGACACTTGCAGACGCTTCTTATGTAAAAGAAAATAAACTATATGATTTAAAAGACTTTTTAAGTAATAAAATTGATATTGCGAGTAAAAATATTATAAACAAAATGAAACAAGAGCAAAATGTGCTGTTTAAAAATGGCATTGTTCAAATTTTTTTGAATTATATATTAATGTCTATTATTTATTTATCTATGATTTTTCTATATGAAAAGCAAAACTTGGAAATTGCACAATATTCAATGTTACTTTCAGCATTTTTTAGTTTAGCAAATGCAATATATTCATCTATTAATTCGTTTTTATTAATAAAAAATGAAAATCTTTATTTTGAAAAATTTAAACAAATATCTTCTATGTACATCTCAGACAAGAAAAAAGTAACAGAAAAATGTCCTTCAAAAGTTAAGACAATCGAATTTAAAAATGTAAGCTATTGTTATCCTAATACAAATAAAAATGCTATTGATAATCTTTCTTTAAAAATTGATTTAAATGAAACAAGAAAAATATCATTAGTAGGCGTTAATGGCTCTGGAAAAACAACATTTATAAAATTACTTTTAAAACTTTATCAACCAACCAATGGTAAAATTTTTTTAAATGGAATAGATATTTCTAAAATTGAAACAGATAGATACTATGAATTATTTTCGCCGGTGTTTCAGGATTTTAATATTTATCAATGTAGTATTAATGAAAATGTTTCTTTTTCTAATGAATCAATAGAAACTGAATTAAAAGAAGTTGGACTTTATAATACTATAATGAAACTTGAAAAAAAACAAGAAAGTAATATCACAAAAATATTTGATCAAGAAGGTGTAGATTTTTCTGGTGGTGAAAAACAAAAGATCGCTATTGCAAGAGCTTTGAAAAAAAATAGTCAAATAATAGTTCTTGATGAACCAACAGCACAATTATCTGTAGAAAGTGAATGCGCTCTTTATGAAACTTTAAAAGGACATAAATCTATAGTGTTTTTTATATCTCATCGTTTATCAAGTTGTAAATTTACAGATTTAATATTAGTTTTTGAAAATGGTAAAATAATAGAAAATGGAACTCATAAAGAATTAATGATAAACAAAAAAATATACTATAAAATGTTTTCTAAGCAAGCAAGTAATTATTGGAAAGAAGATGATGGTAATGAATAAGAAACTATCCATTATAAACATTATCAAACAAGAATATAAAACAAAAAAGTCTATTCTCATTATTCAGGTTTTATATAACTTTTTTGTTGCGGTAAGGCCATTTATTTATATTTATTTTCCACCATTAGTTATTGATTATTTAATTGCTAATCAAATTAACAAAGCGTATATATGTATTATTTTGTTTAGTGCTTTATCAATTATATGTGATCTAATTATTGGTTTATTGTATGTTCCATATTCAGTTAATGGATACATTTTACCACATCAATTCAATAAAACTAATTTATTGCATCTGTTGGAAATTGACTATAAATATACTCAAGAAACTCAAAGTATTAAACAATATAATAATTCATTGCATCATTCTTGGCAATGCAGTTCTTTAGCATATTCTTTTATTTCTGTTTTAATAAGTTCAACAACTAGTTTTATATTTATCATTTTAATTATGTCTACACTGGATTTTTATATACTTTTATTTATTTTATTTATGGTGGTTTTAAATTATTTTATTAATATTTTTAAAATTAAAACACAAAAAAAATTTAGTGATATTAAAAATGAATTAAATAGAAATATTAAGTATGATTCTAGTGTTCTTTTAGACTTAAAATATGGTAAAGAAATAAGACTATATCCCAAACTACATACTATGTTTTTAGAAAAATATCAAAATAATGTAAAAAAATTAGAACAACATAATTACAAAGAAAGAAAATTTGTTTTATCAATCAATTTGTTTCAAAGTTTTTTACTTGTGGTTCAAAATAGCATTATTTATATAATAATGATTTATAAATACGCAAAATCTCTTATTACTTTTGGTATGTTTTTTATGTATATAAACACTGCCAATCAAATTTATCAAACATTGACTAATATTTCTAATTTAGCAAATGAAATTTCTACATTTAAAATATTTGCAAAATCATTTAATGATTTTCAAAACATTGAAAAAAAAGTGAGCGGAAAAATTAAACTAGTTGATTCTATTAATTCTATTGAATTTAAAAACGTTTCATTTACATACCCCGATACTAAACAACAAGTATTAAAAAATATTAGTTTTAAAATACATAAAAATTACAAAACTTATTTGGTTGGAGATAATGGAAGCGGCAAATCTACTATTTTAAAATTAATACTAGGATTATATTCAGTAGATGAAGGAGAAATATTAATTAATGGAATAAATATTAATGAATATGATTATAATCAATATTTAAAAAAATTTTCCATCGTATTTCAAGATTATAAACTATATAATTTAACTATTAAAGAAAATATATGTTTTGATTGTTTTGACAATATAAAATTTAATGAAACAATAAAAAAATGCGATTTGGAAACTATTATTAATCAACTCGATGATAAAGAAAACACTTATATTGATAAAATGTATAATAATAGTGGAGTGAATTTTTCGGGTGGAGAACTACAAAAAATCGCTATTGCAAGAGCTGTTTATAGAAAAGGCGATGTCTATATCTTTGATGAACCTACAAGTTCATTAGATCCATTAAATGAACACGATATTTTAAAAATTTACACAAAATTAACAGATAATCATTTATCTTTAATTATTTCTCATAGAATGAGTGTTGCTTCTTTGTGTGATGAAATTATCGTAATAGATGGTGGAAAAATAATTGAAAAAGGTACTTTTGATGAACTAATTGATAAAAGAGGAATGTTTTATAAAAAATATAATATGCAAGCAAGTTTGTATAAATAAAGATACCTAAATTATTTCTAATTAGAATTAAGAAAGTAATTTTTAGGATTTTAAAAATTTAATATTAATTGAAAAATATGAAAGTTATTCACTATAAAAATTCATTCAAACAAAAAAATAGTTAAGCTAATTTTATTTGTGAATTATAAATTAATATATTACAACTAAATAAAAATTAGATTTAAGTAGGCATGATTACCAAATATAATAGGAATCATGCCTTTTAAATTTAATTATTAATTTTTTGCTTTTATATAAAAATTATAGAAGGATTCATTATATTTTATTGTATATAATAAATTAATTTATGATTAGCCATATTTTATCTTTGATTAAATAGTTAATTTGTCAATTTTATATAGATTTTTTTACTTAACATCAAAAATTTATTAGTATTGAATAAATTCTAGGTAGTAGTCGCACAATAACAATCTTTACATATTTTGTTAAAAAAATAAATATAAATAATTATAAAATTAAAGTCGACTTAATTTTATTGTTTAAAACAAAAAAATTACAAAACAGATAATTTTTAAATAATATGTAATTGTTTGGAACATTATAAATTTAATTGATTGGTATATAAGAAAAAAAAATATCATAAATTTATAAAGGAAATGATAAAAGACTAAAAAAGTCTTGTTGCAATGAAATGATATAATCAATTTGTGTTCATGTAATCTTTCAATCAAAACTTAATTGTAGAAATAAGTTCTCATTCAAATAACTATTATTCTTTATATTTAAAAGAAGTGAAATCTTATCTTAACATTTAAGTAGTTTTAAGTTAAAACCTAAATATTTTTTTATAATTTTGGTTGAATTGTAACGATTATTATGATTTTATTATTATTTAAGTTCGTTTCGACAAAACTAAACTAAGTTAGTTCAAAATTATTTCCTTTTAACCATAGGAGGAGAAGAATTATAGAGTTTAAAGAAGAAGTAAAGGACACCACTTATGAATATCTTTATCAAGATATTAATGATAAGAAAGATAAAATTACACGGTCGAAAGCCCAAAAATATAATATTAACGGAAATGTATTTTATGTTTATCGTGAATTTAGTTCTAATGGAAGTTCAATACTAGAACAAATCACTTCAGTCCTATTAGACAAAATAGAATTTTTTAACAAATAAGAAAGGTGGTGGAGGAAGGTGTTAGATACTAATAGAGCAGCAATTTATTGTAGATTATCAAAGGAAGATGGTAATGATGAAAGCCAATCTATTTCTAATCAAAAAAGTTTTTTAGAAGACTATGTTAAAAAGCAAGGTTGGTATTTATTTGATATCTATATTGATGATGGCTATTCAGGAACAAACTTTGAACGACCTTCCTTTCAACGCCTCATTTCAGATATTGAATATGGAAAAATCGATATTGTTGTTACAAAAGATTTATCTAGATTAGGTAGAAATTATATCCAAACAGGATATTACACAGAAGAATATTTTCCAAATAAGAATGTTAGATATATTGCAATTAATGATAATTTTGACACTTCAAAAATCGATTCAAATAATTTTGCACCATTTAAAAATATTATTAATGAATGGTATGCTAAAGATATTTCAAAAAAAATTCGTTTTACATTAGATAATATGGCAAAAAATGGAACGCCTAAAAGAACAGTTTTTCCTCTTTTTGGATATGCATTTAATGAAGCAAGTGAACGAGTTATTGATTCAGATACTGCTCCAATTGTTAAATTAATTTTTAAAAAGTTTATTGAAATGTGTAGTTGTAGTAAAGTTGCAAGGTGGTTAAAAGAAAATAATATTAAAAGACCTTGTTACTACAATGCTATAAAATATAATTACAACAAAGAAAAAGTATTGGCACTTAGTGAAGAAAAATTATGTTCTTGGAGAAATGATGTCATAAAAGATATTTTAACTAATATTGAATATACAGGGGCATACATTACAGCAAAATCAACATCTAGAAATTACAAAGATAAAAAAAGAAAAAAATCAAATATAAATAGACATATTTTTTATAATCGATATCCAGCAATTATAGATAAATTTACTTTTGAAAGAATTCAAAATATGCTAATTAAGCAAAGAGGTGGCAAAGTAGATATTAATGAAAATTTATACAAAGGATTAATTAGATGTGCAGATTGCGAGTCTATACTTAGATTTGAAAAAAGAGAAACAAAAAGAAAAGGTGTTGTAAAAAGATATTATTGTTATAAAAAAAATTGTAAAAGTTTTAATACTATTCAAATAAAGTACTTAAATGAAATTGTTAAGATTAATCTTTTAAATTTGAAAAATTGTATTTTAAAAAAGAAAAAAGAATTTATTGAATTTATAAATAATTTTGATACAAAAGGTAGATACATTAAAATTAACTTACAAGATGACTTAAATAAACACATTAAAAGAAATAATGAACTAGATAATTACATTCAAATGTTATTTGAAGAAAAAAATAAAAATAATATTCCAGAATCAACATATGAAGTTATGATAAATAAGTATAAAAAAGAAAAAGAAATATTAAAAGAATTAATAGATTCATTGAAATCAAGAATTGAACAAGAAAAATTAAAATTTGCTACTTCAGAAAAAACAAAACTAATAATTTCTATTTTAGAAAATATTAATGAAGACAATGTGCTAGATCCTAGAATTATTAGATCTTGTATAAAATCTATTTATGTGAAAATTGGCGACGAAATAAAACCAAAAAAATATGTATATAACATTGCTATTAGATATATGTATTTAGATAACGAAATCAAGGAGTTCTTAGAAAATGGAGATGAATAGAACTGTCATATATGCAAGACTATCTAGAGAAGATGAAGATAAAATTGATAGATATAAAGAATCTAGAAGCATTGAAAATCAAATTAAAATATTAAAAGAGTATGCGACAAATCATAATTTAGATTTAAAAAAAAATTATATTGATGATGGATATTCTGGAACTAATCAAGAAAGGCCAGGATTTCAAAAATTAATATTAGATGCTTACGCTAATAAATTTGATATTATTTTAGTTAAAGACATTTCTAGATTAGGTAGAAATATGCATCAAGTGGGAAAGTTAATAGAGCAAACATTTCCCTCTTTAAAAATCAGATTAATTTCAATAAATGATAATTATGATAGCCTAACTTATAATGATGATGAATCAATAGTTTTGAGAAATTTTTTAAATGATTATTATATCAAGGATTTTAGAAAAAAAATCCATGATTCACTATTAAGAAGAGCAAAGACAAAACATATGAAATCGCATTATAAATATGGATATTTATTAAATGAACAAGGAAAAATAATAATCGATCCTGTAGCATCAAGAGTAATAAAAAGAATTTTTGAACAATATGTTATGGGATATACGCCTTTAGAAATTTCTAGACAACTAAATGTAGAAGGATTTTTACCTCCTTCAAAACATATAGATGAATTTGTTTCTAAAGGAGCTAAAAAATATGAAAGAAATTCATCATTATGGAAACCTTCAATGATTACTCGAATTATAGGTGAATATGAATATTGTGGTCATATTATAAATTTAAGACATAGTAATTTTTATGAAGAAGTTCTTATTAAAAATAAACTTCCTAGCATTATAAGCGAAGAAATTTTTCAAAAAGCAAATGAACTTAAACACTCTAGAAAAGTTCAACATTATCGAATACCACACATTGGTAGATTATTAATTGATCCTGTAAGTGGTAAACATCCTTATTATTCAACATATAATTCTGAGCCTCGTTATGTTTTTAGACAAAGTGGTTTTGTTGTTTCTTGTGAAACTATACATAAGCTAATTAAAGAAGAAATTTTTTCGTTTTTATGTGAAATTTATAAAGAACCAAATAGATTTTTAAATGTATACAAAAAAAAGTTATTTAGTAATATTAATACTAAAGAAATTGAAAATGAAATAGCGTTTCTAAATAAAAATTATGAAAAAATATTCGAATTGTATTATGCAAAAAAAATGACTGAAAATGATTATAAGAAAAGATGTGACGAGATAAAAAAGAAAATGAATCAATTGGAACAAGTAAAAAAAGATATTAATCTCAATATTAATAATTTTCAATCATTTTATAATTCATTTATAAAATATTTAGAAGAATGTAAAAAAAATTATTTTAATGATATTGAATTTTTTTATGACTTAATTGATTCAATTTTGGTTGATGATTTTACTAAAGGAATAAGAGGGAAAAAAGAATATAAGATAGTAATAAAATACAAATTTGAAAATGTATTAAAAGAGTAGAATAAATTTTTTTAATGTTTTTGAAAGAGAAATATTTATCTTTTAAAATTTAACATAAAAATATTTTTTGCTCTCGCTATTTTAAGGTAAAACAGGATTTACTACTAAAGCCAAAAGGACC
>CALXAW010000053.1 GCA_944386375.1 uncultured Clostridia bacterium | reverse complement strand
AATTCAAAAAACATAAAAAAAGCAAGTAAAATATTAATTATTTTACTAATAGCAATTTTGGTATTTAAAACAATATTAGATGCAGTAGGCCCAGTATTTGATGCAATATGCAAAGAAAAGGCAAAATCACTTGCAACAATTATTACAAATGAACAGGTAAGTAATATAATAAAAGAATATAGTTATGAAGATATATTTACAATAGAAAAAGACAATGAAGGTAATATAAATATGATAAAATTAAATGTAGTACCTGTAAATCAAATAACATCATCAATTGAAGTTAATATACAAAATGAAATAAATAATCAAGGAAGAGATGATATAGGTATTGCATTAGGAACATTTACAGGAGTAAAATTATTAGCTAGTAGAGGGCCAAATGTTAATATAAAAATATCAACAATAGGAAATATAGAAACAGAACTAAAAAGTGAATTTGCAGCACAGGGAATAAATCAAACTCTTCATAGAGTATATTTGCAAATAAAATGCAATATAAGTATATTAACACCATTTAATACCATAGAAGAGCAAATTACAAACCAAGTATTAATTGCAGAAAATGTAATAGTAGGTAAAATACCTTCAACATACTACAATTTAGAAGGACTAGAAGGCTCACAAGCAATTGAAGTAGTAGAATAAAACCACAGAAGTGCTGAAACTTCTGTGGTTTTATACAATCGGAAAGCCACCTTGTTCTTTTAACGTTTGCTAAATTGTGGTGCCTTGCGGGCCTTTTTAAGACCGTATTTTTTTCTTTCTTTCATTCTAGGATCTCTTGTTAAGAAACCATTAGATTTAAGAAGTGGTCTATATTCTACATTTGCTTCATTTAAAGCTCTTGCAATACCATGACGTATTGCACCTGCTTGACCTGTATAACCTCCACCTTTAACAGTACAAATAACATCATATTTAGCAGTTGTATTTGTAACTGTTAGTGGTTGTCTAGCAATAACTTTTAGAGTTTCTAAACCGAAAAACTCGTCAATATCTTTTCCGTTAATTGTTATTTTACCAGTTCCTTCTAATAATCTAACTCTAGCTATAGAACTTTTTCTTCTACCTGTACCATAATATGTTATATTTTGTGTTTTAGGCATTTTTTATTTCCTCCTTAATTAAAATTCCCAAACTTCTGGTTTTTGTGCTTGATTTTCATGTTCACTACCTGCATAAACTCTTAGTTTCTTTAAAGAAGCTCTTCCTAAAGAGTTATGTGGTAACATTCCTTTTATAGCTAAAGTCATAGCTTTTTCTGGATTTTTTTCAAGCATTACTTTTGCAGGAACTTCTTTCATTCCTCCAATATAACCTGAATGATGTCTGTAAACTTTTTGGTTTAATTTATTTCCTGTTAAAACAGCATCTTTACAATTAATTATTATAACATGATCACCTGTATCAATATGAGGTGTAAAAGTTGGTTTATGTTTTCCTCTTAATAATTTAGCTGCTTCTGTAGCTACTCTACCTAATGGTTTGCCAGCAGCATCTAAAATATACCATTTACTTTCAACTTCACCTTTTTTTGCACTATATGTAGTATTATTCATGGTAAAAATTACCCTCCTATTATTATTTTTTTAAAATTTATTATGTATTTTAAATACAAAACCACCGGGGAGAAGTTTTATACCTAAATTACATATTTACAAAATACTAAAACAGTATAATACAAAATTACGGTTTTGTCAATGCTTTTGACCTATTTTTTGAAAAATATATGGAAAAGTTCTTGCGAAAATGAGTAATTAATTTTATAATGTAGAAGTACAATAGATTAGGGAGTGATTTATTTGGAAAAAGGAGTGGAGGAAAAAAGAAGCAAAAAAGAAGGCTTTATGCAAGGTGTACTCACAATTATGTTTTCTCAAATATTAATAAAAATATTAGGCTTGGTATATACATTATATTTAACAAATAGAGAAGGGTTTGGAGATGCCGGAAATGCCATATCAAATGGTGCATATCAGATTTATGCATTATTACTTACAGTATCGTCAATAGGAGTACCAAATGCAATTGCAAAGTTAGTTTCAGAAAGAGTTGCAATAGGAGACCATAAAGGTGCAAATAGAATATTTAAAATTGGATTTGCAACATTTGCTGTAATAGGTATGGTAGGAAGTATGCTACTGTTTTTTGGGGCAGAAAACATTGCAAATAATTGGCTTCAAATACCAGAATCAGAAATGACATTAGTAGCATTATCACCTGCAATATTTTTTGTAGCAGTTTCGTCAGTAATGAGAGGCTATTTTAATGGAAGACAAAGTATGAAAACAACAGCAAGGTCTCAAACATTAGAGCAAATATTTAAAACAGTACTAACAATAATATTTGTAGAAATAATAGCAATAATGTCTGGAGTATCAACACAATTTATGGCTGCAGGAGCAAACTTAGCAACAACAGCTGCAACATTTTTAGGATTTTCATATTTATTTTTATATTATAGAAGCCAAAGAAAAGAAATAGCAACAGAAATTGCTTCAACAGTAAATTATAAAAAAGAAAGAATAATAATGATAGTTAGGAATATATTATTTGTATCTATTCCTATGGCACTATCTGCAATAATGTCTTCACTAAATAAAAATATAGATTCATTTACAGTTGTAAGAGGGCTAAAGGAATTTTTGCCAGAAGCAGAGGCAAAAATACAATATGGAATATTAAGTGGAAAAGTAGATACTCTAACAAGCTTACCACTTTCAATAAATATAGCATTTGCAACGGCTTTGGTGCCAGCAATTGCAGCTGCTAGAGCAAAAAAAGACACAAAAACAGCAACAAAAAGAACTTCGTTTTCACTATTAGTCTCAATGTTAATAGGTTTACCTTGTACAATAGGAATGTGTATATTTGCACAACCAATATTAAATTTACTATTTCCAAATGCAAATGCAGGTGCTGTAATATTGCAAATAAGTGCATTTACAATAATATTTACAATATTAGACCAAACCATAAATGGAGCATTGCAAGGTTTTGGTAAAGTAATGGTTCCAGCATTTGCATTAGGATGTGGAGTTATAACTAAATTAATATTAAATACAATATTGGTTCCAATACCATGGATTGGGGCAAATGGAGCTGCAATAGGTTCTGTTGCATGCCACTTAGTAGCATTTACAATAGCAATAAATGTACTTAGAAGAAATATAAAACTAAATTTAACATTTTCAAAATTTGTAGTAAAACCAATTATAGCAACAATAATAATGGCAATTTGCTCATATTGTGTATTTATTGTATTAAATGGTATAATTGCAGAAAGATTGGCAACAATAATTGCAATAATATTCGCTATAATCATATATATATTAGCAGTTGTAGCATTAAAAATTTTTAATAAAGAAGAAATATATATGATACCATATGGGCAAAAAATATATAAAGTGCTAGAAAAGTTACGGAGTATATAATTAAAAATATTAATAAACTAAAAAAAATTTAGAAAAAAAGAGGGATTTTAGCGAAGATTGGCGAATAAAATTAAATAGTAGCAACAAATATGGTATTTAAAGCATATTATAGCTACATAACTTAAATCTTATAGGAGGTAATTATAATGAACAAAGCTGAATTAGTAGCAGCAGTAGCTGCAAAAACAGGAGATACTAAAAAAGCAGCAGAAGCATCAGTAAACGCATTTGTAGAGGTAGTAACAGATGCACTAGTAGAAGGAGATAAAGTTCAATTAGTTGGATTTGGTTCTTTTGAAGTAAGAAAAAGAGCTGCTAGAAAAGGTAGAAACCCACAAACAAAAGAAGAAATCAAAATACCTGCATCTAAAGCACCAGTATTTAAAGCTGGTAAAGCATTAAAAGATTTAGTAAACAAAAAATAAGAATTTTATAAAATATATAAATATATAGGAGAGAGAAGTTGTAAATATTTTAAATTATTTACAATTTCTTTTTTATACTAATTAGAAAGTGTCACTTTCTAATTAGTATAAAAGTCGCTACGCTCCAACAATGCACACAATTTTACTTCGTAAAATTGGCGCGCGAACAAATACGCGATGTGTAACTATGCTAAAATGTTAAAATATTTTAATCACATCGCTTTTGTTCTAGTAAAATATTAAAAGATTGGGGGAATAAAAATGAGTACAAAAAAAGTAATAATAGGAATAATAATAGCTATAGTACTAATTGCAGTAATAGTTGCACTAGTTTTTTATATGCAAACCAATAATCAAAAAAAGGCTGAGCAAGCATTAAATAATTTTGTAAGCCTAATTAATGAAAAAAACTATGATGCAATGTACGAAAACACAGCAAGTATGAATATGAGTAAAGAAGATTTTGTAACACGAAATAAAAATATTTATGAAGGAATAGATGCAGAAAATATAACTATTTCAATTTCAGATATAGGAAAAACAACAGATGGATATAAAATATCTTATAGGCAACAAATGAATACATCGGCAGGAGATGTAGAATTTTATAATTCGGCAGATATAGTAAAAGAAAATAAAGAATATAAATTAAAATGGACATCTAGAATAATATTTCCACAACTAGAAGATACAGATAAAGTAAGAGTAGAAAAGGTAACAGCTAAAAGAGGTACAATATTTGACAGAAACGATGTACCACTTGCAAAAGATGGTCAAATTGCTTCTGTAGGAATTGTTCCAGGTAAATTAGGAGAAAATAAAGAAGGAAGTGTAAATAAAATTTCGGAATTAACAGGAGTATCTGTGGAATATATTAACGAAGAATTAAATAAATCATATGTAAATGACGATACATTTGTGCCTGTTAAAAAAATATCAGATTCAAATACAGAATTAAAAGATCAATTATTGCAAATACCAGGAGTATTAATAAACAAAGAAGCTGGTAGAGAATATTCATTAGGAGAAGAAGCAGGGCACTTGGTAGGATATGTACAAACAATAAATGCAGACGAATTAGAGCAAAATGCAGGAAAGGGGTATACAACAACAAGTTTAATTGGTAAATCTGGTTTAGAATCAGCATATGAAGATACATTAAGAGGAATTGATGGAACACGTATATATATAACAGACTCAGAAGGAAATGAAAAAGTAGAAATAGCAAAACAAGATAAAAAAGATGGCCAAGACATAAAGCTAACAATAGATAGTAATTTACAACAAGCAGTTTATAATCAAATGAAAAATGATAAAGGTTTGTTTGTAATTATGGAGCCACAAACAGGAGAGTTATTGGCATTAGTAAGTACACCTACATTTAATTCAAATGATTTTGTAGTAGGTATAACAACAGAAAAATGGAATGAATTAAACAATAATGAAGCAAGACCATTGTTAAATAAATTTACACAAAAATATTGCCCAGGTTCAACATTTAAGCCAGTAACAGGAGCAGTAGGGCTAACACTTGGAAAGGTAGACCCAAATGAAGACTTAGGTTATTCTGGAACAAGTTGGCAAAAAGATTCAAGTTGGGGCAACTACCATGTAACAACATTAACAGGTTATAATGAACCAAAAAATTTAGCAAATGCTATTATGTATTCAGATAATATATATTTTGCACAAACAGCATTAAAAATAGGCGCAAAGGATTATGCAAGTGGGTTAGATAAATTAGGCTTTAATGAGCAAATAGAATTTCCACTATCTCTTGCTAAATCACAATATGCACGAGATAATGGGACACAAATAGAAGGAGAAACTAAGCTTGCAGATACAGGTTATGGTCAAGGAGATGTATTGGTAAACCCAATACATATGGCATCTATATATTCTGCATTTGCAAATGATGGTAATATGATAAAACCACATATAGAATATGACGAAAGCAAAAATGGAGAATATTTAAAAGAAAATGCAATTACACAAGAAGCGGCAAATATTATTAAAGATGACCTAATACAAGTAGTAGAAAGTGGGACAGCAACAGATATGAAAATGGATGGAATAACAATAGCAGGAAAAACAGGAACAGCAGAGCTAAAAACATCAAGCGAAGATACCCAAAGTGGTACATTAGGCTGGTTTAATTGTTTTACAACAGATAGAGCACAAGGTAATATGTTAATAGTAAGCATGGTAGAAAATGTACAAGACAATACAGAAGGAGGAAGTCATTACTTAATACAAAAAATAAGAAATATACTTTCAATGTAGGTAATAGATATAAAAAATCCATAGCTGAAAAGCTATGGATTTTTTATATCTACCTTAATGTGTACATCTTTTAATTGTTCACGAGTTACATTTCCAGGAGCGCCCATTAATAAGTCTTGTGCTTTACTACTTAGTGGAAATGCTATAATATCACGTATTATATCAGTGTCTGCTAAAATCATAAGCATTCTATCTATACCTGGTGCAATTCCTGCATGAGGTGGAGCACCATATTGAAATGCATTAAATAAAGCAGAAAACTTTTCTTCTATATGTTCTTTTGAATATCCTGCAATTTCAAAAGCTTTTATCATAATTTCTGGGTCATGGTTTCTAACAGCACCAGAGGCAAGTTCTATACCATTACCAACTAAATCATATTGATATGCTAAAATATCTAATTTATTTTCATTATTTAAAGCTTCTAAGCCGCCTTGTGGCATAGAAAATGGGTTGTGGCTAAATTCTAATTTGCCTTTTTCGTCTAATTCGTACATAGGAAAATCAACTATCCAACAAAATTCGACAGAATTATTATCAATTAAATTTAATCTTTTTCCAAGTTCTTGTCTAATTTCTCCAGATAACTTTTCTACAACTCCAGGAACTTCTGCTATAAAGAATAAGCAACTTCCTGGTTTAGAATTTGTACGTTCAAGCATTGCTTCTCTTGCATCATCTGGAATAAATTTAGCAATAGGACCTTGAAAACTTCTATCTTCTAATACACGAAGCCAAGCTAAGCCTTTTGCCTTGCATTCTTTAATAGCATAATCTGTCATACCCTCAAAAAAGCTACGAGGTTCATCTTGCACATTATGTGTTGCAATGGTTTTTACAACCTTTCCTTTAAATGCATTTAAACCAACATTTTCAAAAATATCAGAAACATCTTGTATAATTAAAGGGTTTCTTAAATCTGGTTTATCTGTACCATATTTATCCATTGCCTCTTTATATGTTATTCTAGGGAATGGATAATTTGTAACTTTTTTATTAGTAAATTTTTTAAATGTATTATACATTACAGGTTCTGTAACATTAAAAACATCTTCTTGTGTTGCATATGACATTTCTACATCTAACTGATAAAATTCGCCAGCTGTTCTGTCTGCTCTTGCATCTTCGTCTCTAAAACAAGGTGCAATTTGAAAATATTTATCTATACCAGAAACCATTAATAATTGCTTAAATTGTTGTGGTGCTTGTGGTAAAGCATAAAACTTTCCAGGATGAAGTCTACTTGGAACTAAGTAGTCTCTAGCACCTTCTGGAGAAGAACTAGTAAGTATAGGTGTTTGAATATCTAAAAAGCCTTGTTCTTCCATTTGAGTTCTTAAATATTTAATTACATTTGTACGAAGTATTAAATTATTTTTAAGTTTGTCAGATCTTAAGTCTAAAAATCTATATTGAAGGCGTAAGTCTTCTCTAACATCTTGATTAGAGTTAACTTCAAAAGGTAGTGGTTTTGTTCTTTTACCTAAAATTTTAATTTCTTCTATTTGAATTTCTACTAAACCTGTTTTTAATTTAGGGTTAACAGTTTCTTCATCACGTTTTTTTACTGTTCCATAAACAGTAACAGAAGACTCAACAGGAATATGTGATGCAAAATCTACATCTTCTTCTTTTCCAGATGTAACAACTTGTGTAATTCCATACATATCTCTAATATCTAAAAAAACCAAACCTCCAAGGTCACGAATAGTTTGAACAAATCCAGCTATTCTTACTTTTTTGCCTACATCTTCTAAACTTATTTCATTACAGTTATGTGTACGATATGGATTCATAATTTAAAATCATTCCTTATTAATAATATTTTTTCTTTAAATAGAAAAATTAACTTTTCTATTTAAGAAAAGTCGCTATTACTCAATGCTTCATAAAAATAGCACATACAATATATTTTACATATTATATGTAAAATTGTCAAGTTTTATAAATTTTAAAATATTATTTCTTAGTTTTAGGTACAACTATATTTTTAGGTTTGTCCTTAGTTGCTTTAGGCTTTGAGCTTTGTAAATGCTCATATACAGGAGAAATATCTAGATTTTTTCCATCACCAGAAATAACTTCTATATCTTTTTTTTCTTTTTCTTTTTTTACATCTTCAGACATATAAAAAACCTCCTTAACATATTAAAAATTCTATCATAAAACTCTAAAAAACGCAAGATTACAAATATGATAAAAAAGAATAATAAATAATATTTCAAAAAATTTTAGGTTCATTATCATTTATTATTCTTTGTTTATGGTAACTTTTTCTTGACTTTAATGTAGTTACGTGTGATAATAGTAGTACCTTGAGGAAGGAATGAAATAAAAAAATGGAAATAGAAAAAATAAAAGCAATAATAGAAGCAATTCTTTTTTCAGCAGGGCGAGTAGTAACAGAAAATGAACTAGTAGTAAATTTAGAAGTGTCAACAGAAGACCTGCAAAATATAATACAAACAATGCAAGAAGAATATAAAAAACAAAATAGAGGAATAGAAATAATAAAAATAGATAATGGATATCAAATGTGTTCAAAGCCAGAATTACATGAATATATATATAATATATTAGATAAAAGAGTAAAACCACGTTTGTCAACAGCAGCATTAGAAACATTGGCAATAATAGCATATAATCCTAAAATAACAAGAGCAGAAATAGAGGCAATTCGTGGAGTAAGTGCAGATGCAGCAATATATAAATTACTAGAATTTGGTTTAATAGAACTTGCAGGAAAGTTAGATGCACCAGGTAGACCAACAACATATAAAACAACACCAGAATTTTTAAAAATGTTTGGTTATACATCATTAGAAAATTTGCCAGAATTACCAAGATATAAATTAGACGAAAATCAGCAAATAGTAATAGACGAAAGTAAGCAACAATCCACAAAACAAGAAGAAAATGTGGAAAAACAAGAAACACAAGAGGCAGAAAGCCAA
>CALXAW010000052.1 GCA_944386375.1 uncultured Clostridia bacterium | reverse complement strand
AAAAATAAATGGGATTTTTTGATAAATTAAAAAGAGGTTTAAGTAAAACAAAAGACTCATTTGATGGGCAAATAAATAGAGTATTTAGTAGCTTTAAAAAAGTAGACGAAGAATTTTTAGAAGAATTAGAAGAAGCACTAATAATGTCAGATATAGGAATGAACACATCTTTAAAAATAATAGATAATTTAAGAAAACAATTAAAAAAACAAAATGTAAAAGACGAAGAAGAAGTAAAAAATCTACTAAGAGAAGAAATGAAACAAATTTTAGACGAAGTAGATAATAGCTTGCATTTACAAACAAAGCCATCAGTAATATTGGTAGTTGGAGTAAATGGAGTAGGAAAAACAACATCAATAGGAAAAATTGCAAATAGATTAGCTAAAGATGGTAAAAAAGTAGTAGTAGCGGCAGCAGACACATTTAGAGCAGCAGCAGTTGAACAATTAGAAATATGGGCAAAAAGAGCAGGAGCAGACATAGTAAAAAGAGACGAAGGCTCAGACCCAGCATCTGTAGTATATGATGCAATAAAAATAACTAAAGAAAATGATGCAGATGTATTAATAGTAGACACAGCAGGAAGACTACACAACAAAAAATACTTAATGGATGAATTAAATAAAATACAAAAAGTAATAAACAAAGAAATGCCAGATGCATCAAAAGAAGTACTACTTGTAATAGATGGAACAACAGGTCAAAATGCAATATCACAAGTAAATGCATTTAAGCAAGAAGCAGATATTACAGGTTTGGTACTTACAAAATTAGACGGAACCGCAAAAGGTGGAGTAGTAATAGGAATTGTAGAAGAAAATAAATTACCTGTAAAATTTATAGGTATAGGGGAACAAATAGATGACATGGAAGTATTTAACTCTGACGAATTTGTAAAAGCAATAATATAAAGGAGGTAAAAATTTGGAAAATAACGAAAAAAAAGACCTAAAAAACACTACAGAAGAAAATACAAATAATGTACAAGTTAAAGAAAAAGAACAACCTAAAAAGAAAAGTAAAGTTAGAATGTCATTAGTATTATTATTTTTATTTATTTTTGCTTTAATTATATATGTAGGAGTTAGAGGAAACTTTTTAGAATATAAAGAATTAGGCGAAAAATATATGGAAGTATTTTGGACTAATTTTAGCTATAAGTATTGCATAATGGCAATTAACTTTATATGTATGTATATAATTATGTATGTAACAACAAGAGGCATAAAAAAAGGATTAAAAGTATTTTTTGACCAAGAAAATAAAGAGATGCCTAAATTACCTAATAAGTCAATATCACTTGTAATATCAGCAATAGTAAGTGTAATAATGGCAGAAATATTAACACCAAAAATTATATTACTTACAAGTAATGCATCTTTTGGTATTACAGACTCAATATTTAACTTAGACATATCATATTACACATTTATAAAACCAGTAATAGATATATTTATAATATATTTTATAGCCTTAGTAGTATTTTTAAGTATATATATGGCATTATATTATGTAATAGTATTTAATATGAAATTTGATGGAATAGATAGAAATACACTAAAACAAAGCCTTATGATGAAAAAACTATTAAGAAACATAAAATTAGTAGCAATAGGTATAGCACTAATAATATTAAGTAATACACAAAATATACTATTCCAAAAATTTTTAACATTAGACAACGATGTAGACTTAGTAGGTGCAGGATTTACAGAGGCAACAGTAAAATTATGGGGATATGCTATTTTTGCAATAATAATAATAGTTGCAGCATTTAAAGGAGTAAAATACTTTAAAAAAGCAGAAAAGAAAAAAGTATTTATATGTGTAGCAGTTATTCCAACATATTTAGTAGCATTATTTATAATAATGGTAGCATTTGATTTAATATTTGTAAAAACAAATGAGCTAGACAGAGAAAAAGAATATATTGCAACAAGTATAGATAATACAAAAAAAGCATATAACATAAATGTAGAAGAAGTAAATCTTGACTATTCTGGAACTGTAACTTTGCAAGAAACACAAACAAATAGTGAAGTAACGCAAAATATACCAATAGTAAGCCAAGAAGCTGTTTTAAATACTTTAGAAGACAGCAAAACAGAAAATGGCTATTATTCATATAGAGATGCAACAATAGGCAAATACGAAATAGATGGTAAGTCAGAAGTGGTTTATTTATCACCAAGAGAAATAATAAGTAATAATAGTAGAACATATAATAATAAAACATATGAATATACACATGGAATAGGAGAAATAATAACATCAGCAACAGAAACAACAAATACAGGAAATATACAATATATTCAAAGTGACATATCAGGTGATGATAACCAAATAGATATATCAGAGCCTAGAATATATTTTGGACTAGAAACAAATGAAACAATAGCAACAAACACTACAAACAAAACAGAATATGATTATACAGACGAAACAGGGCAAGAATATGATTATTCATATAAAGGTCAAGCAGGGTTACAATTAGGCTTTTGGGATAGACTAATATTAGGAATAAGAAAAGGTGACGTAAACTTAGCATTTTCAAGCTCTATAGCAAAAGACAGTAAAATATTAATAAACAGAAATATAATAGATAGAGCGCAAAAAGTACTACCAGACCTTATATATGACGAAAATCCATATACAGTAATAGATGACGATGGAAATATTATATGGGTATTAGATGCATATACAGTTTCAAGCAATTATCCATACTCAACATATACTACAATTGAATATAATGGATCTAAGCAAAAAATTAATTATATACGTAATTCTATAAAAGTATTAATAAATAGTTATGACGGAACAATGAGATTTTATGTAACAGACAGAACAGACCCAATAGCAATGGCATATAGAAACACATATCCAACATTGTTTGAAAATATAGACGAAAAAATACCAGAAGATATATCAAAAAACTTGTTATATCCAGAGTTTTTGTATAATATACAAGCACAAATGCTTACAACATTCCACAATGTAAAAGAAGATGTATTATACAGAAGTGACGATATATGGGACTTTGCAAAATATAATACAACACAAACTACAAAAAGTACAGGAAGTAGACTATACCCATATTATACAATGTTAAAAACATCAGACTCAGAAGAAGCAACATTAGGATTAGTGCAAATGTATACACCAGAAGAAAAACAAAATATAATATCATATCTAGTAGGAACATATAATGATGGAAATAGCAACTTAAAAGTATATAAATTCTCAACAGATAATAGTATATTAGGCCCAATGCAATTAGACAAACAAATAGAGCAAGACGAAACTATATTTAACCAAATTCAAGCATTAAATGTTACAGGAACAAAAATAACAAAACAAATGATTATAGTACCATTAGAAAATACACTATTATATGTAGAGCCTATATATCAAACAATGCTTAATGAATCAGACATACCAATACTAAAAAAAGTAGTAGTAGCATCAGGAAACAAAGTTGCAATTGGAGATAATTTAGAAAGAGCGCTAAATAATTTGCTTTCACAATATGCTGTAGATATAGATATAGAAAACACAGACGACATAGATGGATTAATAGATGCAATAATAAAGGCCAATAATAACTTAACAGACTCAAATTCTAGTAACAATTGGGAACAAATGGGTAGTGACATAAAAAGGCTTCAAGACCTTATTAATTCATTAGAACAATTAAAAGAAGAAGAGGCACAAAAAGAAAGTGAGAATATAGTTAGCGAAAATACTGTAGTAACAGAAGAGCAAAACCAAAATGTAACAAACACAACAAATACTACAAATAATAAAGGCATTTTAAATTCAATTTTTGAATAAAACCTAAAAAAAAATCCACTCTATAAATTATAGGGTGGTTTTTTTATGTTTAGCAAAATAAAAAAAATTAATATATTAAACAAAAACATAGATAAATTAAATAAAGCACTAAGTGAAAGCAATATAATAGAAATATTGTATATATTAGGTAAAAAAAGTGAAATTATAAAACGCAATTTATTGGCAGGTATTTTTAGAGGAGTAGGTATTGGTATAGGTGTAACTATAATGAGTGCAATAATTATTATACTCCTTCAAAAAATAGTTAAATGGAACTTACCTATTATTGGTGAATATATTGCAGACATAGTAGACATAGTGCAAAAAAATATATAAGTTTTATATATTCTACTAATTAGAAAGTATCACTTTCTAATTAGTAGAATAGTCGCTACTCTCCAATGTTCCATTGTCATATCCCAAAAATCTTGTTAAATTTGTTTGAGATATACCAGTAGCCAAAGAAATCTCATCAAGTGAAGTTTGCTCTTCGTTACTCTCCATATAATTTTTAAATTTTATAAATTCAGCATTATCTTTTATTGTGCAATTAGGGCATACAGGCCCATTTGATACATAAAAATTACCACAACGACTACATCTATTTATTTCCATATTTATTCCTCCTTGTAATTATAAAAATTTCTACTTTATTCTACCATAAAAATTAAAAAAATCAAATAAAATAACAAAATTTATTAAATAATAGTCGCTATGCTCCAAGGCAGCAAAGCATAAGTGCATTAAAAAATGACCCATTGAAAATTTAGAAAATATGTGATATAATATTTACATAATTTTGTAAAGTTTGTAAAAACTTTTTTACAAACGAGCAAATGTCTTATAAAAGGAGTGTGATAGTATAAACATTGGTAGCAGACAGAAAACATAATACAGGAGGAGATAAAAATGCTAAAATTAGAAACAAAAGAACTAGACATCTGTCGGCTTAGTAAAGTTATTGTAAAATTTGATGTTAAAGCAAGTATTGATAAAAATTTAATTGTATTAGACGGCGATATTTCTGACGATTTATTAAATCAACTATACAAAGATGCAAATATTTGCAATATTCAAAACTTTAAAGACGAAGTTGCAAAAACAAATATTTCTTATAGCAAAAAAAATAATGATAAACTAAACAGCGAAAAAGAAAAAAATGAAATTATACACATACCACAACTTACAGAAGAATATGACTTATTATATCCTAAAGTAAAGCGTGGAGAAGTGTACTATTGCGACTTTGGAGAGCCTTTTGGTAGCGAAATTGGGTACAAGAGATATGCAATAGTTGTTCAAAATGATAACGAAAATTTATATTCTTCAACTACTATTGTTTTAGCTTGTACAACAAAGCCCAAAAAAAATATGCCAGTTCATTATTCTTTTAGCTTTTCAAATGAAAACATGTTGGACTATGATACATATAGAGTAGGCACAAAACCTAATATTATTCTAGCGGAACAAATTAGAACAGTCGATAAAAAAAGACTTCGCAAATATCTTGGAACAATGAAACCAGAATTTATGGAAAATTTACAAGATATTATGGATTCTGCATTATATTTAAAAAGAGAAAAAGTATCATACAATAAGATAAAAAAAGTTAGCCACGATGAAGTAAAAAACTATAAAGACTTAAATGTGGTACAAATACAATTATTATCAAAAGTTGATATAAACAATCTTTTGCAAATAGCAGAATCTAGCAATACTGACAAAGAAAAAGCAGAGCAAATACTCAAATTATTTGGCTTTGACTTAAACACAAAAGGAGTAGAATATTTGCTAAAAGCTATACTTATTTCTCCTAAAAATGAATATTTCAATCTAGAAACTTTGTCAGAAAAAATTGCAGAGCAAGAAGCAAATATAGAAAAAGAAGAAGTAAAAAGACTTATTGTAGCTAGAGTAAAAGAAAGGTTTAAATTTAAAAAATCTCCAACAATTGATTTTATTCGCGTAGTAAATAGTTTTTTAAGCAAAAGGAGTAATGAAGATGAAAAAACTAACATTTAAAGTAGATATGCAAAACAAACAAGACATTATTGCTTTAACAAAAGAAGTAAATAATCTTACATGTCGGATTCAAATTGACATTGAAAATGGTTTTGTAATTGCCCAAGAAATAGACGAAGTTCAAATTGATACTGTAATTGAGTTAATAAACAAATATTATAGTATTTTAAGTGTAGACATTGATAATACTTTGCAAACAGAACAAAAAAACACAGCTGATTTTAAGCAAGAAAAACTTGAACCAAAATCTGAAGAAGATTTAATTATAGAAAAGGTTAAGTTTAAAAATGAGCATATAGAAGAAATCGTAAATAAATTGCTAAAAACAGTTGGTTGGGCAATAGAAAAAAGAAATATTCCAGAAAAAGAAATTGGAGAATTTATTTGGACAGCCATTAACGAAATTTCTTTTAAATACGGAAAAAATGACATAATTCCATTCGAAGTTGGAGATGTTGTAGACTGCAATTTTGGTGCACATCCTAACGAAGAAATCAATGGCTATCATATACCAGCTATTGTTTGTGATACTTCATACAATAACTTAGTATATGTAGTCCCTATTGGTAAAACACATGGAGTTATGGAAGCAAAAAACTCTCTCGAATATACTACACCAACAGACATTAGCTTTGATGACTTTGCTAATGGAAAAGTGCTGTTATATAAGGGGAGATATGTAATAAAAGAAAGAATCCATAAAGTTATTGGACAAACAAGTTCTAATTTCTTTGAACAAGTATTATCAAAATTGCCTAGCATTTTTAACTTTACAAAAGCAGGTGAAACAAATTGCATAAAAGCTGTTACCATGAAATTAGACGAAAACACAACAATTAAAACTTTAGGCAATGAAGAAGAAGAAGATACAACAGAAATAATTGTAGAATCTTTATCTTCAAAAGAACAAACTAAAAGCGAAAAACCAAATGTAAATAATGAAGAAATTTTGTTACAAACATTTGATAAAGCTTTTAGCCAATTAGATCAAGAAAAAAATATTCAAGAAAAAATTGATATTTTTTTAGAAGAAATAGGAATGCCTAAAGACAATCAGTTGTTAAAAAAATCGTTTAATATTGTTTATAATATGACACCTACAAAAATTAATTATGCTACAATTGCAAAAGAGCTCCAAAAAGAAAATCAAGAATTAACAACAGATAACATTATTTCAAGTCTAAAAAAAGAATTTAAAAATTGGTTAAAACAAAATTCTAATTTAGAAGAAAAATGTTATAGAGTTTCTTTGGTTTATTTGTGGAAAGCATTTGCAAAAAAATGTGCATAATAGGGCATAAGCCCAAAATAAGACATTAACCGAGTAAAAGATGTATCTTTACTCGGTTTTTTTTAGTATAGATGTTGAATTTTATATTATTTTAAAGTATAATTCATATAAGTTATAAAATAATTACCATATAAGGGGGATAAATAGGTGAATACTATAGAAAAAATAAAAGGGTTAGATAACAAAACAAAAACACTACTTATTATATTAATAATTCTAGTAATAGCAGCAATAGCAATAGTTATTGTAAATGCATTAAACAAATCAGAAGAAGTTGTATCAGACCAAATAATTGCAGATGTAACAGAAGAAAATATAGAATTAGAATATAATACAGAGCCAACAACAGAAGCAATAGCAATAGATGTAAAAAATTATGACAGTAATTATAATTTATATTATTATATACAAAATCTAGAAGAGCTACAAACAGTAGACGGAGAAGAAACTACACAAACATCAGAAGAAGAGCAAATAGCACAACAAGAAGAAACAACAACAGAGCAAGAAACAGAGCAAGCAAATGTCGAAACTACGGAAGTTACTGAAGAAAATGAAGGAACTCAAGAAGTTATATCATACAATATGCCACAAATAGAAGACAGCCAATATAAATTATACGAAGGAAACTTAGAAGTTGCAGAAAATGCCATAGTATTTTTTAAGTATGAAAAAGAAGGAAGTTTTAGCCAAAATGCATACAAATTAGAAATAACTAATATTATAGGAGGAGAACAAGAAGGAGCAACAGAAGAAGAGCTAGAAGAAGAAAAAGTAAATCCAGAAGAAGAAGACAATAGTGCTAAATATTACATAAAAGTTAATTATAAAGCAAATACAGTAACAATATACACAAAAGATGCTAATAACGAATATACAGTACCAGTAAAAGCAATGGTATGTTCAACAGGAACAGCAACACCAACAAGTGGAGTATATAAAACAACTAATAAATATGTATGGAGACAATTAAATGGAGGAGTATATGGTCAATATGCTACACGTATAGTAGGAAGCATATTATTCCATTCTGTGCCATATACTGCACCAAAGCATGATGCATTAAAATATGCTTCATATGATAAACTAGGAATAAAAGCTTCAGCAGGCTGTATACGTTTAACAGTAGCAGATGCAAAGTGGATTTATGACAATTGTGGAAGTGGCACAATGGTAGAATTTTATGCAAGCTCAAATCCAGGACCACTTGGCAAGCCTAGTGCACAAAAAATTTCAAGTGTAATAGAATGTCGTAACTATGACCCAACAGATCCAGTTGCAGGCAACCCATGGAGAACATACAAAGGAAGCACACAAACTACAGAACAAACACAGCCAGTAACACCAGCACCAGCTCCAACACAACCTACAACACCAAGTACAGAACCAACTACACCACAAGAACCACAAAAACCAGCTGGTAATCCAGAACTAGCAAATACAAAATATTACGAAAAAGATACAGAAACAATAAATAAAGTAATAGAAATACTAAAAGCAGAAATTGCAAAAAATGAAGAACTAACAGGAGCAACAGTTGTATCATGCACAAAAGAGCAAGCACAAGCAGCAGGAGCAACATCTTTTGCATATTCAGAGTCAGCTGTTAAAAATAAAGTTGGAACAGCCAAAAACTATTATGTATATGTAGAAAAAGAATATACATATAATGAAACAGGAACAAATGCAACTTTAACAAAAACAAGTGTATATATTTATACTAATTAGAAACTAACAATTTCTAATTAGTATAAAAGTAAATAATAAAATGGAGGAATAAATGATATTATATCCTAAAGCAATGTTTAATAAAGTAAGTGATATAACAACAGAATTTTTAAAACAAAACAATATAAAAGCACTTATTTTAGATGTAGACAATACATTAATAGATATTTCAGAAAACTTGTCAGAACAAACTAAAAAATGGGCAGAAGCAGTAAAAAAATAAAACATAGAAAGACGTGAGCGCATTTACACGAAAC
>CALXAW010000051.1 GCA_944386375.1 uncultured Clostridia bacterium | reverse complement strand
AAAATATACAGCAGAAAATAGATGACCTAAAGAAGTTAGGATACAGTCAAGAAGAAGTAATAAAAATGACGAAAAGTTTACCAACAATATATGGCTATAGCATAGAAAATATACAGCAGAAAATAGAGGATTTAAAGAAGTTAGGGTATAGTCAAGAAGAAATAATAAAAATGACGAAAAGTAATCCAGGAATATATAGCTATAGCATAGAAAATATACAGCAGAAAATAGATGACCTAAAGAAGTTAGGATACAGTCAAGAAGAAGTAATAAAAATGACGAAAAGTAAGCCACAGATATATAGCTTAAGCATAGAAAATATACAGCAGAAAATAGAGGATTTAAAGAAGGTAGGGTATAGCCAAGAAGAAGTAATAAAAATGACGAAAAGTTTACCTCAGATATATGGCTTAAGCATAGAAAACATACAGCAAAAAATAGAGGATTTAAAGAAGTTGGGTTATAGCCAAGAAGAAGTAATAAAAATGACGAAAAGTTTACCTCAGATATATGGCTTAAGCATAGAAAATATAAAACAAAAGGTAGAATTTTATGATTCAATAAACTTACATTCAATAACAATAAATGACACAAAAAAACTAATGCAAAGTACAGCATTAAGTTATGCAAGATATATGTTTTATAAAGAAAAAGGAATAGAAATAAATGAAACAAATTATAGAAAATTATTTATGGGACAAAAACGATTTGAAAATCAATATGGAGTGACTAAACAAGAAATACTAGAAAAATATGATTATAAAAAATACCTAGAAAGGCAAGAAAAGAAAAGTACACAAGAGCTAGGGAAAGAAACACTAGAAGAACAAAAAAACACAGAATTATTAGACGAAATAGAAAAAGCCCAACGAGAACAACAAAAAGAAATAGAAAGTAAAAAAGAACAACAGTGGCATGAATAAAATATTTTGACATTATGAACAAGAAAGAGATATAAAAAACTATATTGTAAAAAAATATCGAAAACTGTTGTATTAAAAAAATATTATTGGTATAATGGCATTACAAGATAACAAAGGAGGAATGATTATGTTAAAAGCAAACGTAGGATGGAGTACAGAAGCAAACAGTTATGAAGCAGGAAAGGCTTCTGCAAAGAAAGCCGTAGTAGATTTAGTTCAAACAAAGGTAGCATTTTTATATACTTCAGTAGATAATGATGTTAAAGAAGTAATAGAAGGAGCTAAATCAGAATTAGGAACAGCACCAATAATTGGGTGTACATCAAGTGCAGGTATAATAGTACCAGATGGATTTATATCATCTGAAAATGGATTTACAGGAATTTTAGCATTGGGTGACCCAGAATTAAATGTTGGAGTTGCAGCCTCACCACGCGGAAATGACCCAAGAGAAACAGGAAGAAAAGTAGCACAAGAAGCAATGAGAAGAGCAGGTAGAACAGATGCACCAGCATATTATTATATGGTTGCATCACCAGCAGAAGAAGAATATTACGAAAAAGGTATTGCAGATGTAATAGGAGAAGTGCCTATTTTTGGTGGAAGTGCAGCAGACAATACTGTAGAAGGAAAATGGTCAATTTATACAGCTGACCAAATATTTGCAGATGGAGTTGCAGTAGCATTTTTCTATACAGACAAACCTATGAAAAATGTATTTACAGGAGCATACCATGAAACAACAAACTCAGGAATAATTACAAAAATAGAAGGAGATAGAACATTAGTAGAAATAGATGGAGTGCCAGCATGTAAAAAATATGCAGAGTGGACAGGTGCAAAACCAAAAGACCTAGAAGGAGGAAACTTATTAGTTACAACTATTACAGCACCACTTGGAGTAAAAGATAGACTAGGAAATTTAATAGCAATACGTCACCCAATGAATGGAAACGAAGATGGTTCAATGAATATAGGAGCAAATCTTGCAGTAAATACAGCAGTTATCCAAATGGAAGCAACACCAGACGAAATAATTGCTTCAGCAGGAACAACAATGGCAGAATTAAATAAAAGAATGCCAACAGAGCCAGGAGCATATCTTTTAGTACACTGTGGAGGAAGAAGATTAGGAGTAGCAGGAAGAGAACAAGAAATTGCAAAATTAATAAAAGAACAAGCAAATGGAAAGCCTTTTATAACAGTATTTACATTTGGAGAATATGGAACAGAAAATCATGGGCAAAATACTACAGGAGGTTTAATGCTATCTTTCACAGCATTTGGTAAATGAAGAGAAGGGGAAAAACCAAAAAATAATAGGAGGTATACCATGGAAAATCTAATAGGGTATGAATGGAAAAAGGCTCATAGCGGAGCAGAAATAGAAGTTGTAAATCCTGCAACACAAGAACTAATAGCTACAGTGCCAAATGTAGGAAAAGAAGATATAGACGAAGCAGTAAGAGTTGCAAAAATAGAACAAAAAAAATGGGAAAAAGTTTCTATATATGAAAGAGGAGATATATTATATAAATTTGTAGATTTGGTAGAACAAAATAAAGACAGATTAGCAAAATTATTATCAGAAGAAACAGGTAAGCCAATAACAGAGGCATATGGAGAACTAGCAAATGTAAGAATTGGTGTACGTGGTTTTGTAGAAAGAGCAAAACATTTATATGGAGAAAGTATACCAGCAGGGCAAGAAGCAGGTCAAGAAAAAACAATGCAAATTACACAAAGATACCCAATTGGTGTAATTGCGGCAATCATTCCTTTCAACTTTCCAAGTGACCTATTCTGCCAAAAAGTGCCACCAGCATTAATGATGGGAAATAGCATTATAGTAAAACCATCAAACTATAATCCATTAACACTAATAGAATATACAAAATTAATGATAGAAGCAGGAGTACCAGCAGGTTGTATACAAGTGCTTACAGGAGATGGACCAGTTGCAGGGCAATTACTTGCAGCACATCCAGATGTACATTTAGTATCATTAACAGGTAGTACAGGAGCTGGAATACAAACAATGGGAACAGCATCTAAGCATTTAGCACATGTAATGCTAGAGCTTGGTGGAAATGATGCATTTATAATGTTAGAAGATGGAGATATGGACTTAGCAGTTAAAGAAACAATTTGGGGCAGACTTTATAATGGTGGACAAGTATGTTGTGCAAGCAAAAGATTTTTAATACATAATTCTAGAAAACAAGAATTTATAAACAGAATGAAAGAAGTAATAGATAACTTAAAAATAGGAGATCCAATGAACCCAGAAACACAAATGGGACCATTAATAAATATAAATGCAGCCAAAAGAGTAGAAGAGCAAGTAAATCAAACTGTGGCAGCTGGTGCAACAATAGTATGTGGAGGAAAAAGAGAAGATGCATATTATTATCCAACAATACTAGATAATGTAACAAAAGATATGGATATTGCAAAAGATATGGAAGTATTTGGACCAGTTATACCAGTTATAGGTTTTGACGATGTAGAAGAAGCAATAGAAATTGCAAACCAATCATCATATGGTCTATGTGGATGTGTTATAACAAAAGATTACTCAAGAGGAATAAAAATTGCAGATAGACTAGAATGTGGTGGAGCAATAGTAAATGGAGCAAGTTTTTATAGATCTTTTGAAATGCCATTTGGTGGATGGAAACATAGTGGTATAGGAAACGAAGGTGTTCTTACCACTTTGCAAGAAATGAGTAGACTAAAAACAATTATAATTAAAAATATATTATAGAATTATTAGAAAAGAAAATTTTAACCGATATTTACCTTATATAAAATTTGTGATATAATAGAGCAAGTTTAAAGGGAAGTGGTTAAATTGAAATTAGAATATATTACAGAATATATAAACAAAAAAATATACAAAAACGAAAATTTTATAACAGTAACATTTTACGAATTGCGTGTAAAAGAAGACCTGTCAAAAGAAGATACATATATATTTTTGCAAATGAGTAAACAACGTTTAATCAACTTAGGTTATACCATATATGAAACAGGGCAAAAATATACATATGCAGGCAAAGAAAAAACAGTAAGAAGCAATGTGTTTTATGTAGCAATAAAAGAAGAGAGTTCTTTAAATTAGAACTCTCTTTTAATATACTAGGAAAGTCAAACTTCCCTAGTATATTAAAGTCGCTTCGCTCCAACGTTGCACACAATTTTACTTCGTAAAATTGGCGCGCGAACAAATACGCAATGTGTAACTATGCTAAAATGTTAAAATATTTTAATCACAGAAGTTCTGTCGAAAACTTATCAAGTTTCGACAAAACTTCTGTGATTTTGCTATTGGAAAATAATGTAAAAAGGAGTATAATTATAAATATAAAAAGATAGTTAACAAAGGAGGAGATTGGTTGGAAAGCATTTATAAAAAAGAGGACAAGCTCTTAATATTTAAAATTACAGAAGAAATTGACGAATGTAATGTACAAAAGTTAAGGAGGAAAGCTGATTATGACATTGAAAGATACATGCCTAAAAAAGTTATATTTGATTTTGATAGTGTCACTTTCATGGATAGTGCAGGAATAGGGCTAATAATAGGAAGATACAAAATAGCAAATATGCTTAATGCCAAGCTAGAAATAGCAAATCTAAGTCAGACAGTAAAAAAAATATTTGAGATGTCTGGAATTTTAAGATTAATACCTGTTGTTGATTTAGAAGAAAAAGTAGGTTAAGGAGGAAATAATTTGGACAAGATGTTAAATAATGAAATGAAACTAGAATTTTTAAGCAAGTCAAATAACGAAGCATTTGCGCGAATAACTGTAGCAGCATTTGCTTCACAATTAGATCCAACAATAGAAGAATTAGCAGATATAAAAACAGCTGTATCAGAGGCAGTAACAAATTCTATTATACATGGATATGAAGACAAGACCGGAATAGTAAAAGTAGAGGCACAATTAAAAGATAATGAAATAACTATAGAAATATCAGACAATGGTAAAGGGATAGAAAATGTGGAGGCTGCAAAGCAACCATTGTATACAACTAAGCCTAATTTAGAAAGGTCTGGTATGGGATTTACAATTATGGAAAGCTTTATGGATGATGTAAAAGTAGAATCTATACTTGGTATAGGAACAAAAGTAACCATGAAAAAGGTAATAAAAGAGCAAATAGAAAATGACGAAGACGAAAGCATTATAAAAAGCTTCAAACATTAGGAGGGGTTAAATGGACTCATATACACAAAGCATAATAAAAGCCCAACAAGGAAGCAAAATTGAAATGACAAAACTAATACAAGAAAATAATCGGATTAATATGGAGCATTGTAAAAAGATTTATAGGAAGAGGTCATGAAGCAGAAGATCTTTATCAAATAGGAGCAATGGGCTTTATTAAAGCCATAAAAAGGTTTGATACAAATTTTGATGTTAAATTATCTACATATGCAGTACCATATATATTAGGAGAAATAAAAAGATTTATAAGAGATGATGGACCAATCAAAGTAAGTAGAGGTTTAAAAGAAATAAATATTAAAATTCAAGAATTAAAAAAGGAATATTTACATAAATATGGAAAAGAGATAACTATAGAAAATATAGCAAAAGAATTAAAAATTTCTAAAGAAGAAATAGTACTGGCATTAGAAAGTAATAAAAATGTTGATTCTATAGAAAATGCAACATATAAAAATACTAAAACAGATAAAACAATAAGTATATTAGAAAAAATTTCAACAGGAAAAGATGAAGCAACACTTATATCAAATAAACTAACAATAAAAGAATTAATATCAAATTTAGAAAAGCGAGATAGAGAAATAATACTTTTAAGATATTATAAAGAAAAGACTCAAACAGAAGTAGCAAAAATACTAGGCATTAGTCAGGTACAAGTATCTAGGATAGAAAGAAAAATACTAGACACAATGAAATCAAAGTTAATTTCATAGTAGGTGAAAATTTTGTTTCCAAATTAAATTGTATTATATGGAAGGGTTGAATATAAAATGAAAAAAATTGCAATCTATTTTTTAGCTTTTACAATAATATGTTTTTTATTACCAGCATTATTTACAAAAAAAGTAGAAAAAACAAGTAGTACCCCAGAACAAGTAGAAAATACTAAGCAAGATACAGAAAATACAGAGCCAAGTTCTAATACATATCAATACCAAAAATTTGGGACAATAAAATTATTGCATACAGCTACAAATCAAATAGAAGAATTGCCAATAGACGAATACTTGTATAATGTAGTATCTGCAGAAATGCCAGCAGATTTTGAGCAAGAGGCATTAAAGGCACAAGCAGTTGTAGCTAGAACATACACAATATATCAAATAACAAATAGTGGTGGTAAACACGAGGGCGCAGATATGTGTGATAGCTCTAATTGTTGCCAAGCTTGGATATCTAAAGAAGATAGACTTGCCAGATGGGAAGAAAATGTACGAGAAAGTAATTGGAACAAAATTGTAGAAGCAGTAAATTCAACAGCTGGTCAAATTATTACATATAATGGAGCACCAATAGATGCATTTTTTCATTCTAATAGTGGAGGAACAACAGAAGTACCTGTAAATGTATGGGGAGGTACTGATTATCCATATTTGCAAAGTGTAGAAACAGCAGGAGAAGATGCATATACACAATATAGTTCAAGCGTAACATTTACACAAGCTGACTTGGTAAATAAATTAAAAGAAAAATATCCAGATATACAAATAGATTTTTCTCAGCCAGAAGCAATAAAAATAATAGAATATAATGAAAGTGGCAGAGTAAGAACAATAAAATTTGGAAACAAAGAAATATCAGGAGTAGAAGCAAGAACTGTTTTAGGTTTAAAATCTGCAAATTTCGAAATAAGCATAGATGGCGAAAACATAACATTTTCAGTTAAAGGTTATGGGCACGGAGTAGGCTTAAGCCAAACAGGGAGTGATAGTATGGCAAAAGCAGGTAGTAATTACCAAGAGATAATAAAACATTTTTATACAGGAGTAGAAATAACAGAAGTAAATGCACTTAAATAATTCTAGTTTTTTTGGAAATTTGCGAGATTTTGAAAAAAATGCTATAATATAAGTATATATGGCAATTGCCATATTTGTACATTAAATCCGTTAATCACAAGGAGGAATAACAATGGAAACAAAACGGAGTAAAAGTAATGTGTTTGAAGATGTAAGAATTCCATATGGCTGGGGAAAAGTAGAAAATACTAGTAGTGAAATTATTTCTATTGAAAGAATTTCAGACAGAAGTAAATTCTCTTTTGTAACAGTTGACCTTGATATCCCAAATAAGGAAGAAAAAACATTAGACGAATTGGTAGAAATTTATGCAGCATATTTTAAACTGTATCCAGACTTTGGTAGATCAAAATTGACAGAAAGAAGTATCTTCAAATTAAAAAGTGTAATTAAAAATAATGGTTTTTACCTTTCTAGTTTCATGATTCATAAAAACCAAGAAACAGAAAAGCCTCAATCCTTACCAGAAGGAGAATTAATTACAGATATTACAGTAGAAGATGCTCAAGAAATTGCTTCTACATTTGAAGATAGTAAAGATGTTAGATGTTTTGTAGTAAATGAAGTTGAACAAAGATTACTTTATGCTAATTGCTATAATGAAAAAGAAGATTTAACATCTCAAGAAGACAAATTGACTAAAATGGTAGACCGCTGGAAAAAACAGTGTGCATTAACAGATATTGCTGACCAAGTAAGAAAATGGACATTTGATTATATGCAATGTGATACTGAACCACAGCCATCTGTGAATAATGATTCGCAAATTATATTAGGGGGAATTCGTTTAGCTATTTATTTAGATTAAAAGCTCGAACACATACTAAAGAGTACCTTGCAAATGCAAGGCACTCTTTTTGACTTTGCGTAAAAAAAATGGTATAATGTACATATCTTTAGTGCTTTACACAGCAAAGTACAGAGAAAATTAATTATTTTTTCTGGAGGGCTGTGTATACCTCCAGAAATTTTTAGGAGGTAATAATATGATTTACTTTAGACCGGTTAGAGGAATACCAGAAGAATCTTTAAAAATGGTGCAAAAATTCAACACATTAGAAGAAATGAAGCAATTTGTTGCTGATATCTGGAACAAAAAAGATGACCCAGTTACTGTTGAAAATGTAGTAATTGATAGAACTTTTTTATGGAACGACAAAGAAAATGGCTGGTTTAATGTAAAACGTGTTTGTATAGAAAGACCAAGAAGTAGAGAGGCATTAAAAAGTGAACCACTCTGTGTTGGCTTTTATACAACAGAAGTAGTAGCGGTGAACACAAATAAAAATGTAGAACCGCCTAAAAAAGCAAAAGGACGCAAAAAGGTAGAAAAAGAAAAAACTTTAGGAAAAAGACTTTCTGTATATGAAAGATATAAGCTGCTAGGACTGTTTAAAATGGATGGAATTAAAGATTTAGTTTGTATATATGAAGATACCGAAACTGGAAGAAAATATGCAACCTGGGATTCTTTAAACAAACTTGAAGTTAAATCTAAAAAACATTCATAAACTGTTTACCTTTAAGTACTTTGCTAAAAAAGAGTGGATTTTTTAAATCTACTCTTTTTCTAGTACACTAGGAAAGTCATACTTTCCTAGTACAAAAGTCGCTACTCTCCAGCGTTGCACACAAGCAAATAACGTTAACATAATTTGCGCATTGCTATAAAGTGTGTTATAATAAATACGAATAGGGTACTTTACACAGCAAGTACAGAAAAGGTTATTTTTCTGGAGGGCTGTGCATACCTCCAGATAATTTTAAGGAGGTATGTATTATGATTAGTTTAGGTTTTACACAATACAACAAAGAGGTAGAAATTGGAAAAGAACTTAAAACAAACATTGACAATTACCAAAAAACATCCCAAGAAGAACAGGTGATTAATATCATAGAAGGAATTCCTTCAGAAGCAAAAGATGTTGTGTTATTAGGTTATATTAAAATTGGAGAGAAAGAAACAGCAGTGTATGCATATAAGCGATAATTATATATGCTTGGTGTAAAACTAAATAATCAAACTCTGTTAAAAGGATGCTATATTAAAGCATCCTTTTTGTTATACACTAGGAAAGTCATACTTTCTGATTAGTATAAAAGTCGCTTCGCTCCAACGATGCACACAATTTTACTTACGTAAAATTGGCGCTTGAACAAATTTACGGAAA
>CALXAW010000050.1 GCA_944386375.1 uncultured Clostridia bacterium | reverse complement strand
TTCTTCATAATCATACTTATATTCTACCGTATCTTCTTGCAAATACAATGCTTCTTCTGGTTCTGATTCTTTATAATTATATATTATACCTTTTTCGTCTAGTATTGAAATTCCATTTTGTCTTTCCATTATGCTTTTTTTAAACTTTATTTTTTCTACATATTTTATATATTTTAGAAAATCTTCTCCTTCTATTACTTTTATTGACATATAACGCCTTCCTTTCTAGTTAATATTTACTTTTTATTTTTAGGCAAATTTATTAACCTAGTTTTTTTTATTTACATATTCAATTTTTCTTTAAATTTAGATTTAAAATCTAGAAATAATATCTTGACTAAAGTTTTTACTTGTTAAAAATCAAAATCTCTTAGAAGTTAACTTTCTATTAAACGATTTTATTCATTTTACCATTTTGTATGGCTTGTGTCAATACTTTTTGGAAATATTTTGCAGATGCAGATTTCTATTTAGAGTAAAATTGTGTGCAAATGTTGGAGTAAAGTGACTTTTATACTAATTAAAAAGCATCACTTTATAATTAGTATAAATTGAAGAATTTTTTATATTTTTTTTATAGTTTTTTTTATTTTTTAAAAAATAGTGTTATAATTTATATATATTTATTGGAGGAATACAAATGAAAGAAAGTAAAAAAGATAAAAAAGAAGATTTTGATGTACAAAAAGTTTATGGAGAACAATGCGTTTTACCAAAAGAAGAATTTATTAAAGCATATAAAATAGACGAAAACGGCTTGTCCTCTAGGCAAGCACGAGAAAAGATAGCTAAATATGGATTAAACGAAATGAAACAAGCAAAACCAAAAAAGTGGTATTATTACTTTTTTGAAAGCTTATTTACCCCATTTAATAGCATACTTCTTGGTATAATTTTAGTATTATTTTATACAGATGTAATACTTCCAGAAACACCAAGTTATGCAAATATGATTGTTCTATTTACACTAGTTATAATAAGTACTTTATTAGAATTTTTTGAAGAATATCGTTCTAATAGAGCAGCAGAAAAACTAAAAGAAATGGTAGCAACAACTACAACTGTACTGCGTGATGGTAAAAAAGTAAAAATACCTGTAAAAGAAGTAACAATTGGTGATATTGTTATTTTATCTGCAGGAGATATGATACCAGCAGACTTAAGAGTTATTGAATCTAAAGACTTGTATGTAGGACAATCTTCACTTACAGGTGAATCTGACTCTATAAAAAAACTGGTAAACTCTGAGCTAACTTTAGAAGATATTGATAGTATTACAGACTTAGATACATTATGTTTTATGGGCACAAATGTTATAAGTGGTAGTGCAAAAGCTGTTGTTATTAGAACAGCTGATGATACCTATTTTGGTAAAGTAGCCAAAACTGTTGTAACAGGCAAACCAGAAACAGCATTTCAAAAAGGAGTTAAAAGTATTAGTAAATTATTAATAAGATTTATGCTTGTTTTAATACCTTTAGTCTTTTTAATAAATGCTTTTAAACATGATATTATACTTTCTTTTACTTTTGCAGTTGCAGTAGCAATTGGAATTACACCATTATTACTACCAGTTATTTTATCTTCTAGCTTATCTAAAGGTGCAGTAAGAATGTCTAAGAAAAAGACAATTGTAAAAAAACTAGATTCTATACAAAGTTTTGGTGCTATGAACATTTTATGTACAGATAAAACAGGTACATTAACAGAAGATAAAATAGTTTTAGAAAAATACCTAGACATCAATGGGGACGAAGATATTAGAGTTTTAAAACATGCTTTTTTAAATGCATATTTTCAAACAGGATTAAAAGGAAATATTGACGAAGCTGTTATAAAAAGAGCATTAGAAAACAACATGAGTGAATATACCGAAAAATACAAAAAAATTGACGAAATACCTTTTGACTTTACAAGAAGGCGCCTTTCTGTAGTTGTTACAGATGGCACAAAAAAACAGCTAATTACAAAAGGAGCAGTAGAAGAAATACTAAGTATTTGCTCTTTTGTAGACTATAAAGGCGAAGTTTCTACTCTTACTACTAAAATTAAAGAAAATATTAGAAATATTAGTAAAAAACTAAATAAGGAAGGCTTACGTGTTATTGCAGTATGTCAAAAAAATGATATTAATGATATAACAGACTTTAGTGTTTCTGACGAAAAGAATATGGTTTTAATGGGATTTATAGGATTTTTAGACCCACCAAAAGAAAGTGCTAAAATTGCTATAGAAAGGCTTAATAAATCTGGCATACGAGTAATTGTTTTAACTGGCGATAATGCAGAAGTTACAAAATGTATTTGTGATAAAGTTGGAATAAAATCTAAAAAAATAATTTTAGGTAGCCAAATAGATAAATTACCTGATATGGCTGTTGTAAGGCTTATTAAAAAAACTAATATTTTTGCTAAGCTTTCTCCTATTCAAAAAGCAAGAATTGTAAGGCTACTTAGAGATTCTGGCAATGTTGTAGGATATATGGGTGACGGTATAAATGATAGTCCTTCTCTTACAAACTCTGATGTTGGTATTTCTGTAGATACTGCTGTAGATATTGCAAAAGAGTCTGCTGATATAATTCTTTTAGAAAAAGATTTACAAGTTTTATTAGATGGTGTTACAGAAGGAAGGCGTACTTTTGCCAATTTAATTAAATATATAAAAATGGCTGCAAGTTTTAACTTTGGTGAAGTTGTTTCTGTTATTATTGCAAGCATATTTTTACCATTTTTACCAGAAACACCTATACAATTATTAGTTGAAAGCTTATTATATGACCTAGGGCAACTTACATTACCTTTTGACAATGTAGATAAAGAATATTTGCAAAAGCCAAAAAAATGGGATACAAAAAGCTTAAAACGTTTTATGTTATTTATGGGACCTGTAAGTTCTGTATTTGACTTAATTGTTTTTGCTAGTATTTGGTTTATATTTGGAATAAGAGAAGCTGCAGTATTCCAAACAATATGGTTTACTTATAGTATTGTTTCTAACTTAATGGGTATGCATATTATTAGAACAGCAAAAACTCCTTTTATAAAGAGCAATGCTTCTAAAATGGTATATGGTTCTTCTATTTTACTAAGTTTAGTTGCAATGGCTGTTCCATATACATGGCTTGGTAAAACTATAGGTCTTGTACCACTTCCAATTGAGTATTTTTCAATTATACTTATAGTACCTATTTTATATTGCTTTGTTGCAATATTTGCTAAAAAGATATATATTAAAAAATTCGGCGAGTGGATTTAAAAAAACAGAGCGTTTGCTCTGTTTTTTAGTGGCTTTATACTGGTAATTGAAAAAGATACATATATAATACCTAAAAAAATTTTGAATGTGATTGGAGGAGCTTTAGAATTTCTTATTCAATTCGAGGGAAATGGTTGCGAAAGTTCCAAGAACAACTGTGGCATAGTTTAATTTTAATTTTTAGATTTTTTATAAGCCTCAAAGTTGTTCGTGCGCCAATTTTACGAAGTAAAATTGTGTGCAATGTTTGAGCAAAGCGACTTTTATTGGTATGAAATACCAATAGAACTTTGTCGCAAAGGGAGCACGAGAATTGTATTAGAAATTCTTTAGCTCTGGAATGAGCCGAAAAATTTTTGCGGGTATTATATATGTATCTTTTAATTACACTTCTTTTAATTCCACTTTATTGCTACCTAGTATATCTACAAAAATCTGTAAAATTTCGTCTGTACAATAAATTGCACCACTAGGTTTTAGCTCTTCTCCTACTTTTACAGATACAGGCATATTGTTTTTGTCACCTGAAAAATATCTTATTGCACCTCTTAATTTTACCTTTTCTTCTTCTGAAGCATTTGTTATATCTAAAACTAATTCTTGTCTTTTTTTAACAGTAAAGTCTGTAATCTTGTTTGCTACAATCTTTGTTGCCTCATCTTCTCTTATACTTAATCTTCCTTCTACAATTACAATATTATTTTCGATTAAACTATTTCCTGCTTTTATATACGCATTTTCAAAAACTATTACTTCTGCTTGCCCATATAAATCTTCTATTGTTACAAATGCCATAATCTTATTTGTTTTTGTATACTTTTTCTTAACTGAATTTATTATTCCACCATATTTTACAATTTGCCCATCTGTAAATTTCGTAGTTTGTGCCTCTTGCTCTGGTGCCTCGTCTATTTCTCTAATTTGAATAGTATTTATATTTGTTTGCTCTTCTAATTGGTCACGTATTTTTTCTAAAGGATGCCCAGAAATATATATTCCAAGCATTTCTTTTTCTATTGATAATAGCTCTTTTTCTGACATTTCTTCTTTTTCTATAAAATTATATTTAATTTCATTCATTTGCTCATCATCTTGATTTAAATCAAACATTGTTACTTGTCCATCTAAACCACGTTTTTTAGTATTTTGAATTTGATCTATTATTCCTTCAAAAGACGCCAAAAGAGTTGCCCTAGTTTGCGAAAATTCGTCAAATACACCTGCTTTTATTAAACTTTCTACACATTTTTTATTAACAGTTTCTTCTGCTATTCTTTCACAAAAAGATGTAAAACTTTCGAAAGGTCCATGCTCTTCTCTTTCTTTTATAATTGCATTTACAGGTGCAATTCCTACATTTTTTATACTTCCTAATCCAAAACGAATTTTATCATCTTTAGCTGTAAATTTTGTAAAACTTTTATTTATATCTGGTTTTAATATTTCTATATTTAATTTTTTACATTCGTCTACATATTGAGGTATTTTGTCTAAATTACCTAAAAAACTATTTAATGTTGCTGCCATAAATTCTGCTGGATAATATGCCTTTAAATATGCTGTTCTATATGCTACAACTGCATAACATGCCGCATGTGACTTGTTGAAAGCATATTTTGCAAATTCTGCCATTTCGTCAAATATTTTATTTGCAGACTCTGCATCTATTCCATTTCTTACACAACCTGGAACTATAATATTTCCATTTTCGTCTAACTGTCCATTTATAAATACTTCTCTTTCTTTTGCCATTACATCTAGCTTTTTCTTACCCATTGCACGCCTTACTAAGTCTGCTCTTCCTAACGAATATCCTGCCAAATCTCTTACTATTTGCATAACCTGTTCTTGATACACCATACAGCCATATGTTACATTAAGAATTGGCTCTAAACTTGGATGTGTATACTCATTATGCCCTGGATTTAGTTTGCCTTTTACATACCTTGGAATTTGGTCCATTGGCCCTGGTCTATATAAAGAAACTCCTGCTATTAAATCTTCTAGGCAGTCTGGTTTTAGTTCTTTCATAAAGTTTGTCATACCCTGGCTTTCAAATTGGAATATTCCACAAGTTTTTCCTTCTTGCCATAATTTATATACATTTGGGTCATCCATATTTGGGTCAAACTGTACATCTATTCCTCTATTTTCTTTTACTAAGTCTATTGTATCTTGTATAACAGTTAGAGTGCGTAAACCTAAAAAGTCCATTTTTAATAACCCTAACTCTTCTAATGTTGTCATTATGTATTGTGTGGATATTTGGTTATCTCTTACATATAATGGCACATATGTGTCTACAGGCTCTTTTGTTATAACTATTCCACATGCATGTGTTGAAGCCTGCCTTGGCATACCTTCTAATGCCATTGCTATATCTAATAAATTATGTATATTATTGTCTGTTTCGTATAAATCATTTAATTCTCTGTTTTGATCTAATGCCTTTTTTATTGTTATATGTAACTCATTTGGTATCATTTTTGCAAGTTTATCTGCTTCTGCATATGGTACATCTAAAACCCTTGCAACATCACGTATTACCATTCTAGCAGACATTGTTCCAAAAGTTATAATTTGTGATACATGGTCATGTCCATATTTTCTAGATACATAATCTATTACTTCTTGTCTTCTTTCATAGCAAAAGTCTACATCAAAATCTGGCATACTTATTCTTTCTGGGTTTAAAAATCTTTCAAATATTAAGCCATATTTTATTGGGTCTATATCTGTTATTTCCATTGCATATGCTAAAAGCGAACCTGCACCAGAACCACGACCTGGCCCTACTGGTATTCCATTTTGTTTGGCATAATGTATAAAATCCCATACTATTAAAAAGTAATCTACATAGCCCATTTTTTTAATTATGCTCATTTCGTATTTTGCTCTTTCTAATATTTCTGGTGTTAAGTTTTTACCATATCTTTTTTCTAGCCCATCTTCACATATTTTTTTCATATAATCATAATGTGTTTCAAACTCTTCTGGTACATCATAATTTGGCAAAATTGTATGTCCAAATTCAAATTCTACATTGCATTTTTCTGCTATTTTTACAGTGTTTTCTATTGCATCTGGAAAGTTTTCGAAATATTTAGACATTTCTTGTGGTGATTTTACATATAACTCGTCTGTTTCAAATCTCATTCGGTCTTCGTCACTCATTCTTTTTCCTGTTTGAATACATAATAATACTTCGTGATTATATGCATCTTCTTTTTTTAAATAATGTGCATCATTTGTTGCTACAAGTGGTATATCTAGCTTTCTTGCAAGTTGCACTAATTTTTGGTTTGCTATTACTTGTTCTTGTATTCCATTATTTTGTATTTCTATATAATAATCTTCTTTAAATACTTTTTTATGCCAACTAGCTATTTCTTCTGCTTTTTCAGTATTGCCATTTAATAATGCTTGATTTACACTGCCTGCCAAACATCCACTTAAGCAAATTAGCCCTTCATGGTATTTTTCTAAAGTTTCTAGGTCTATACGTGGTTTATAATAATATCCATCTACAAATCCTATTGATACTATTTTACTTAAGTTTTTGTAACCTTCGTTATTTTTAGCAAGTAAAATTAAATGACTATATCTATTATCTATATTTGGCTCTTTGTCAAATCTTGAACGTGGAGCTACATATATTTCGCACCCTATTATCGGCTTTATTCCTTCTTTTTTACAAGCTTTATAAAAGTCTATTACACCATACATTACTCCATGGTCTGTAATAGCCATTGCATCCATTCCAAGCTCTTTTGCTCTAACTGGCAAGTCTTTTATTCTATTTGCTCCATCTAACAAGCTAAACTCACTGTGTATATGTAAATGCACAAAATTTGACATAGCCTATCTACCTTCTTTACTTCTTTTTTTGGTTAGTATATCACAAAAAAAGCGGTTTTACAATTGTTTGACTTTTTTATTTTTTTCTTATACAATAGGAAGGTAATACTTTTCTAGTACATTATTTACTTTTTAGAAAGGATGATATAATATGAAAGATTTTGTTTTTGAAAGAAGAATAAATTATTACGAAACAGATAAAATGGGTATTGTACATCATTCTAATTATATTAGATTTTTAGAAGAAGCTAGATGTCATATGTTAGATAAATTTGAAATTCCATATAGCAAAATTGAAGAATGTGGTGTTCAAATTCCGGTTCTTGGTGTAAGTTGTGAATATAAGCATCATGTTGGTTATGATGATATTATTTGTATTAATTGTAAAATAAAAGAATTTACTGGTGTTAGAATGACTGTTTCTTATGTTGTTACTAAAAAAGATAGTGGTGAACTTGTTATGAATGCCGAAACTAAGCATTGCTTTACAAATAAAAACTTACGTCCTTGTAACCTAAAAAAATATTATCCAAAGGCTTTTGAGGTTTTAACTAGCTTAGTAGTTGATTGAGCATAACGATTTTTATAGTTGCAATTTTAAAGCACTAGAAAAGTAATGTTTTTCTAGTGCTTTAAAATTGTTATAAATTAAAATTCTATTTTATTTTGTAACCAGTTTTCTAGTTCTTCTATTTTTACTCTTACTTGTTCCATAGTGTCTCTATCTCTTATTGTTACACTATTATCTTCTAATGTATCAAAATCTATTGTTACACAATATGGTGTTCCTATTTCGTCTTCTCTTCTATAACGTTTTCCTATGCTTCCTGTTTCGTCATAGTCACACATAAATTTTTTACAAAGCTCTGTATATACTTCTGTTGCTTTTTCTGATAATTTTTTAGATAATGGTAATACTGCAACTTTGTATGGTGCTAATGCTGGATGTAAATGTAATACTGTTCTTACATCTCCGTCTTCTAGCTTTTCTTCTTCATATGCATCACATAAAAATGCTAGTGTTACTCTGTCTGCTCCAAGTGATGGTTCTATACAGTATGGTATATATCTTTCTCCCGTTTCTGGATCTTGGTAAGTAAAGTCTTCTTTTGATACTTCCATATGGCTCTTTAGGTCAAAGTCTGTTCTGTCTGCAATTCCCCATAGTTCTCCCCATCCAAATGGGAATTTATATTCTATATCTGTTGTTGCATTACTATAATGTGATAGTTCTTCTTTTGAATGGTCACGTAAACGCATATTTTCTTTTTGTATTCCTAAATCTAATAACCAGTTTTCGCAAAATTCTTTCCAATATGCATGCCATTCTAAATCTGTTCCTGGCTTACAGAAAAATTCTAGTTCCATTTGTTCAAATTCACGTGTTCTAAATATAAAGTTTCCTGGTGTTATTTCGTTTCTAAATGCTTTACCTATTTGTGCAATACCCATTGGTATTTTTTTTCTTGTTGTTCTCATTACATTTTTAAAGTTTACAAATATTCCTTGTGCAGTTTCTGGTCTTAGATATATTTCTGCTGTTTTGTCTTCTGTAACTCCTTGGAATGTTTTAAACATTAAATTAAATTTACGTATGTCTGTAAAATTGTTTTTTCCACAATTTGGGCATGGTATGTTATTTTCTTTTATAAAGTTTATTAATTCCTCGTCAGACATTCCATCTGCTATCATGTCTTTTCCTTGGTTATGTGCCCATTCTTCTATTAATTTATCTGCTCTATGTCTTGTTTTACATTCTTTACAATCTATTAATGGGTCTGAAAATCCTCCTACATGTCCTGATGCTACCCATGTTGTTGGGTTCATTAATATTGCTGCATCTAGTCCTACATTGTATTTACATTCTTGTATAAATTTTTTTCTCCATAGATTTTTTACATTGTTTTTTAATTCTACTCCTAGTGGGCCATAATCCCATGTGTTTGCTAATCCTCCATAAATTTCTGAGCCTGGATAAATGTAACCTCTGTTTTTGCATAAACTTACTAGTTTTTCCATTGAATCTAACATAAAAATTCCTCCTTTTAATTTTTTATATTAGCTATTTAAGAGGTTTTTTTGTTATTATAATATTTGAACAAATCGGAAAGCCATTTTATTAACGGCATTTAAACTTTTTCGTTGGCTTTCCGTAAATTTGTTCAAGCGC
>CALXAW010000049.1 GCA_944386375.1 uncultured Clostridia bacterium | reverse complement strand
ATATCACCTATAACTAATTATAAGTGATATACCATGTTTTGTCAAGTTATTTTTATATATAAAAATAACTTTTATTTTTGTTGTTTTATTTTTTTGCAAAAAAATAAGAACTAGGGTTCACCGCACCTAATTCTTAGTTTATATGATTACTGCTGACTTAAACAGTACATTTGCTTTAAAGCTATTATTAGTATACTACAATATTTAGAAAATGTCAAACTAAACCTATAAATTTTTTCCGTAATATAAAGAAAATATAATATATTTGTAATATAATTGTAATATTTCTAATATTATGTCTTTACACGCAAGAAACCTCACAGTAGGTTGAATTTCCCACTGTGAGGCGCGAGTACATAGCTTTAGTTTATTTCTTTTGCTAATTTTTCTAACTCGTCTTGTTTTAGACCTGTCATTTTTAATATAAAGTCTGAATCTACTTTTTCTTTTATCATATTTGCTGCAATACTAATTATGCCTTCTTTTTTGCCATGTCTTTTTCCACGTCTTTCTCCCTCTATTCTGCCCTCTTCAAAAGCTTCGCTTCTTATTTTATTTCTTAATATTTCGTTTCCTTCTTGTATTCTTACATCTAATGGTCTCATACTCTCTTTCACCTCACTTTCTTTTAATTTTTGTAAAACCTCTTCTGTTATGTTTGGATTTATTCTGTCTAATGTCGGTTTTAATATATTTGTTACTATTCTTATTGCTAGCTCTTTTCTATTTTCTGTTGTAGCTATTTCTACTAACCTTTCTGTTGCTCTTTCTATTTCATTATCATTTTTACATTTTTCTATTGCCATTGCTACAGCTACTATACTATCTTTTTCTAATAGCTCTTCTTTTGTATAATCATTTATATCTATTATGTTATATTCTAATTGCAATCCACCTTGCTCTATTTCTTCATATTGTTCTTCTTGCATTCTATTACTCACTTTCCATCCATTTTCTCCTGTATATATTAATATTGGTATTATTCTTGGTAAATTGTAATTCTTATTTTTTAATTTACTCCTATCTATTGCACTTTTCATTGTTTCAAATCCGTATTCTTCAAATCTAAATGGCATCGAATAATCTACTTTAGACTGATGTTCTATTATTAGAAATACATTCTTATCTTTTATTTTGTACACTATATCTGATTGTCTTTCTTTATAATCTTTTGTTATAAAATTCCTGTTATACTTTTCTATCTCTGTAGCTTTTAAGGTACTTTTTGAATTTATAAAATATTCTATAAATTTTACTACCTCTATTTTATCGTCTAATGTATCTCTAAATAGTTTATCATGCTTTTTGGTATAACTTTTATTTGTTTCTCTTTCTATTTTTCTATTTATTTTCACTTGTTCTAAATACATACATGGCACAACATCTTCTTGTACTTCTGATATGCCAATTTTTTCTTTGAGTTGCATATATTTTTCTACATCTTCCCAACTCCATATAATTAAACTCAATCTATTTCCTCCTTCTTTTGTTTCGTTTGTTAGTTAATATTTACTTTTCTGTTTTAAGCAAATTTATTCACTTATTTTTTTCATTTACATATTCACTTTTCTTTAAATTAAGATTTAAAATCTAGAAATAATATCTTGACTAAATTTTTTATTTGTTAAATATCAAAATCTCTTAGAAGTTAACTTTCTATTAAATGATTTTATTCATTTTACCATTTTATGTATTTTATGTCAATACATTTTATAATTTTTTTGGCAAAAATTTGGCACTTGAACAAAAGCGATGTGATTAAAATATCTTAATCACATCGCTTTTGTTCCTATCCTTTTTTTCTTTTTAATTTTGTTGTGATTGCATCTGAGTCGTCAAATTCATATTCTGAATCTGTTGTATCTGTTTGCACTGGATTAAATTCGTTTCTGTCATCTGTAAAATCAACTTTTTTAGCATTGAATTTTTGTCTTTTTCTTCTATTATTTGGGTCTCCTTCTCCACCAGAAAATGTAGTAAATTGATATGTTTTTACACTTTTTGGTTCTTTATATTTTGCCTCTAAAAAGTTTAGGCCACCCTCACCAAATATTGGTTTACTATCTGTTTGTATTTTATAACCACATGTTTTAAATGGCCATGACATAATTTTAGCAGGTTTTAAGTAATCTGACCAATCATATTTTATGTTAGACATTTTAGAGTCATATTCAAGTTTTGAACCATCCATTGTAGAACCATATGTCCATTTTCTTCTCTTATTAAATTCTTTTGACCACCATTCTGCTTCTTCTGGTGTAGTTCCACCTGTTAAAATTTTATTTGAACAGTTTGCAAGTATTGTTTCTTTGTAACGTTCATTTTCTTTTTCTCCACCAAGCTGTGATAAAGTTTGTGTTGATATTATAACTCCCACTTTATATTTACGGTACATTGTAAATATTGCCTCTGTAGATTTTGATATAAAGTCTGGAAACTCGTCTATATAGAAGAAGTTTGGTACTCTACTACTTTCTATTCCTGGTCTACTTAGTACTGCATTTTGCATAGATAATAAGAAAAATAGTCCAAATGCTTTGTGGTTTGTTGCTCCCAAGTCTCCTCTACGTGTACATATAAATGTTACTTCTCCATCTGCTAGCATTCTTTCAAAATTTATATTTTCATATCTATTACATAAAACACTTTTTACACCTGGCATTCTTAGTAAGTTGTCTAATTGTGATACTGGAGCATTTATTGCTCTTTTAGTTTCTTGTACTCCTTCTCCACCTTTGTAGAAATTGCGTTTAAAATATGCTAATTGGATTGCGTATTTTTCTGCTAAGTCTTCTTCTGTTTCCATTATTCTACACATTTTTTCTACTAGTTCGAAGTTTGTAAGCAATTTTAGTAAATCTTCTAAGTTTGGTAATGCTCCTTCATTCATTTTTGGATATATTTCTTTTAATAATATTGCTAAATTTTCTATTGTTTGTCTTGATACATCTTCATCATATACACTATCTTTATCGTCATGTACTGTATTGTACATTCCTTTTAATACAGAAGATATTGTTATTGCTATTTTTGTTGGATCATCATATACAAATGGATTTATCCCTAATGAGTTTATACTTGATGGGTCTATTACATTATAACTTATTTGGTAATTATTACATACATCTATCATATTTGAAATTACTTCATAGTCTGGTGACATACATGTAATTCCTAAGTTTTTATATGTTAAACTATCTGCATCTGATAATATTAGCTTTTTCATATATGCTTTATATAAAGTATCTTTTCCATATGCTGGTTTTAGCATATTTAAGTTAAAGTTATTGTTTATATATTCGTTTCCATATGGGCAATTTAATGTTGCTATTCCTGTTTTTAATGCTGTAAATCCCATTTCTTTTGATACTTCTCTAAAGAAGTATTTTTTTTCTATGTCTCGTGCCATCATTGGCTCAAACACTAATGATGTTTTACCTGTTCCAGAGCCTCCACATACTAGTAATGGTAAAAATCTTTTTGGCTCCATTATTTTTACTTGTCTACCATTTTCTTTATCGTCAAATAAATATATTTCACATGAATATGGTCCTTTGCCTTCTGTTTTATTTGTAAGACCTATACCTTTATAGTCCCAAATTGATTCTTGCATATCTTGGCTATCGCCTACACCTAATATTATTTTCTTTATTAATGGGAATACTGTAATTAATGGTATATATAATGACAATGCTGTAAATGCTGGTTTTACCAAATCTGCAAATTCGGTTATTATTCCTGTATAATTTGGTACCGATAAAAATAGTAACCATGCTGTCATGTTAAGCCATTGAGTAAACATTGAAATTGCAATTATATATATTCCTATTATATATATGTAAAATAATGTTACTTTTGATGTTTTAGATGTTACAAATTCTGACTGTAGCGAAAATAAAAACGCAAATACAGGGCACGCTAATGCAAATGTATATGCAATTGGTCCCCAATAAGATACAGATACACCTGTAAATATCATTATTAACATTTCTACTATTCTATCTACTGCTAAATATACTGAAACAAGTGTTAATACAAATGTTGCAAAAGTATTTCTACTTGTTTTTAGCATTTTTAAAAACTTGTCTATTAATTTCATAATATATTGTACCCCTTATTTTTTTGAAAGTCCTACATATATATTATCCTATAAAAATGAAGAAAAAACAAGTATTTTAGTGATTTTTTTTGATTTTTATTACTTTTTTATTAGAATTTTAATATTTTTGGAGCATAGCAACTTTTATACTAATTACAAAGTATAGCGTTTTAATTAATATAAATTTATTTTCATATACTATAAGTCAGCTTGCTCCAAAAGTATTACACAACTTTTATTTTAAAAAAATCTTCTTCTGTAACATCCTCTAAATGTACCTGTTCTGCCATTGTTGTTGCAATTTGGTATAACTCTTGCCGAAAATTCTACATTGCGTGCATTTGCTTGGTTTTGTTGATTGCAACAAGCATTTGCGTTATTGTTATTATTATTTTCTCCGCTTCTTGCACAAGTTGTATTTATTGTTAATAAATCATTATTTTCTCCATTGCCACAACTACTGCTTATTGTTAGCAAATTAGTTGGGTTTGCATTATTATTACACTCTTCTTCTATTTGGCATCTATTTGCACATCTGCAACCATTTTGTCTTCTACAACAATTTCTATTTTCTATATTGTCTAATCTTTGGTTTAACCTTTGTATTACCATACTTAAATATGATGCAACAAATGCTAAAAATGTATATATAAGTGCATACACCAAATAACTTGCATCAAATAGTGCAAACACTATAATTAAATATATTGCAAATATAAAAGCTGTTACTAATTTATAACATCCCCAAACTCTTTCTAATACAACAGCTAATATTATAGTTGCTACTGGCAATGCAAAAAAAATAAGTAAACTATTCATATTTTCCTCTCCTTTGTTTTAGGATTAGTATATATTATGAATATTTTACTTACTTTGTTACATAAATTAATACTCTACATTTAATAAATATAGCCCATGTGGTGGCAATGTTTTACCTGCATTTTGTCTTTTACCTTCTTTTATTATTTGTGGTATTTGCTCTGGTTTTATTTTGCCAATTCCAACATCCACAAGTGTTCCTGCAATTATTCTTACCATATTATATAAAAAACCGCTTCCTGTTAGCTCTATATAAATTCTTTCGTTTTGCATATATACTTTTGCCTTATATATTGTTCTTACACTACTTTTACTACTAGTACCACTTGCTTTAAAAGCACTAAAATCGTGCTGTCCTTCGAAATATTTTGCTGCTTTTATCATATTTTGCACATCTAATTTGTTTGAAATATGATATTCTAAATTTCTATATATTGCAGTTCCATATTGCGAATTATTTATAATATATCTATATGTTTTTTGTTTGCAATTTAATCTACTATGAAAAGTTTCTTCTACTTCTTCTGCTTTTTTTATTATTATTGACTTTTTTAACCTAGAATTTATTGCAATTGCCATTTTTTCTATTGGAATACTAGAATTTGTTTTAAAATTTGCAACTTGTCCGAATAGCATGAACTCCTGCATCTGTTCTACCAGAAGCGTTTAGTTCTATATTTTCTTCTCCTGTTATGCTTTTTATTGCTTGTTCTATTGTACCTTGTATATTTAATTTAGTAGGTTGTTTTTGCCAGCCATTAAATTCTTTTCCATCATATTCAATTGTTAATTTTATATTTCTCATAATTAATCCTTATTTATGTATTTTTAGTTTATTAAAAAATTCTGTAATTTTATTTAAATTATTTTTTTGTTTATCTTGGTCTATAAATCTTTTTGTTACTACATTACTTATTAATATTTTCTTTAAAGTATCTTCTCTTACATCTGCAATTAGTGTACCCTCTTTTGCCACTGATATTTTTCCTGTTTCTTCTGATACAATTACTACTATACTGTCTGACTCTTGTGATATTCCTATTGCTGCTCTATGTCTAGTTCCTAATGCTTTAGATATATTTTTATCATTTGAAAGTGGTAACATACATGCTGCTGCTTGTATTTTGTTGTTTCCTATTACAACTGCACCATCATGTAATGGTGTATTTGGCTCGAAAATATTTACTAATAACTGTGGCGAAACTTCTGCATCTATTTTTATTCCTGTTGCAATAATATCTTTTATTTCTATATCTCTTTCTATTACTATTAGTGCTCCTTTTTTTGCTTTTGCAAGCTCTGTTGCAGCAATTACTATTTTATATATATCTTCTTTTGTTCTTGTTACAATATCTTTATCTATTCCAAAATATTTTGTAAGTTTATTTGTTCCCAATTGTTCTAATGCTCTTCTTAGTTCTGGTTGGAAAATTATAATTATTAATATTACACCCCAGTTCATAAATGCTGATAATATGTAATGCAATATATTTAACTGAAGTAAACCACTTAGTGCATTTGCTATTACTAAAAATATTATTCCTTTTATTAATTGCCATGCTCTTGAATCTTTTACTATTTTTAATAAATAATATGCTAAAAATGCGACTATTGAAATATCTATTATTAACATTACAAGCTTTATTGGATATTCTTGCAATGTTTGTATATATGTTAATATATTTTGATTATAAAAATTTTGCCATATAGCCCCCAATTTTTCCATATATAAATCTTCCCTTTCTCGAGGCTATACTAGGTTGAAAAAAATTGCTATTAATTTCAACCTTTATACCTCTTTATAGAAACTATTGCTATCATATTATTGATTATTTAATGCTACTATATAATATATAGCAGATGCAACAACTGATAATATAAATACTAATGCTAAAAATGATGCAACTATTTTTATTGCTAACCTTGATTTATCTATTTTTTTATGTTTTGTTTCTTGTTCTTGCATTTTGACACTTCCTTTCTTATATGAATTTTTTTGTAAAGCTTGTTCTATGTAATGGGCATAAGCCATATTCTTTTATTGCTGCTATATGTTTTGCTGTTCCATAACCTTTGTGAGCTTCAAACCCATATTGTGGGTATACACTTGCCCATTGTTTCATTATTCTATCCCTTGTAACTTTTGCTATTATTGATGCTGCTGCAATTGAGTAAATTTTTGCATCTCCCTTTATTATAGATTTATATGGAATTTGCAATGTATTTATATCATGCAAAGCATCTACTAATATTAAGTCTGGTTTTATTTTTAATTCTTTTAGCGAATTTGTTAGGCCTTTTTTAGTTGCATTTAATATATTTATTTCGTCTATTTCGTTTTGGTCTATAATCCCTACACCATATGCTATTGCCTCTTCTAGTATTTGGCTATACAATTTTTCTCTCTTTTTTTCTGACACTTTTTTAGAGTCATTTATTCCTTCTATCATAGAATCTTTTGGCATTATAACACTTGCAACAACTACTGGTCCTGCAAGTGGTCCTCTTCCTGCTTCGTCTATTCCACAAATATATTCAAACCCTTCTTCATGTAGTTTGTTTTCTATTTGCTTCATATTGTTTAGCCTTTCTTCTTCTTTTTCTTTCATTTGTTTTCTCCTTGTATTTATTTGTATATTGCTATTTTACTTCTGATAATTTATGATATGTGTTTCCATCTGAGTCTTCAATTCCTGGTACAAAATAAACATCTACATCTATATTTTCGATATTATAAGATATTAAATAATCTTCGCTATTTAGGTCTGGCAGGTTAATACTTGACATATCTTCTATTTTATAATAGCCTTCTACTTCTGGAGATGCCGTTATTGAAAGTGTTACATCATCTATTGTTATTCCATTTATGTCTTCCTTTTTTTCAAATTTTGCTTGTTCTACATAATTTTTAATCTTTGCTTGTACTAATAGCATATTTGTTTTTGTGTCTTCTACTTTTGCCTCTTGTATTATTCCTGTTCCGCTATATACTGCTATACTTGCTAATACTAGCATTACTATAATTATTATAATTAATGATACTAATGTTATACCTTTACTATTTTTTAATTTCATGTTATCCCTCCAATATGTTATATTATATATTGATATTTTAGTTTTTTCAATCAATATTTAAAAAAATGTTGTAATATGTTTGTTTTTTTCATAATAAATAACATTTTCTTCACATTTTTTTCACATTTTTATTGTATTATATATTTAAATTGAGGTATTATATATATAGTTTTATTTTAGGAGGTATTCATTATGGATGAAAAAGAAGAAAAAAATAAAGAGGAAAATAAAAATACATTTCAGGCAGTAAAAAAGCAAAATACATACAATAATTTTTATGACTCTAATAAAAAGCAACGTGTAGGATTTGGAAAAAGTGTATTAGTTCCTTTTATTTCTGGAATTGTTGGTTGCTCTTTAGTTTTAGGAACTTGTTTTGGGGTTCCTTCTATAAGAGAAAAATTAATTGGAGGTCAAGGGGCTACAGCATCAAACTCTGCATCTGGCACAGTTGATTATGTATCTTTAAAAGATTATTCAGATACATCAATTTATGCTTCTAACAAAATATTACCATCTATTGTTGGTATAAATGTTGAATATTCTGTAAATTCAATGTTTTCTATGTTTGGGGCTCAAGCTCAGTCTAGTGCTACAGCTGCTGGTTCTGGAATTATTATAAGTGAAGATGGTTATATTTTAACCAACAACCATGTTGTTGATTCTGAAGAAAGTAGTTCTTTTTATGAATTATCTTCTGCAAATAAAATAACTGTTCAATTATATAATGATGATAAACAATATGATGCTAAAATAGTTGGTCAAGATGATGAAACAGATTTAGCTGTAATAAAAATAGATGCAAGCAATTTAGTTGCTGCAGAATTTGCAGATTCTGATTCTTTAAAAGTGGGAGAATTTGCAATGGCTGTTGGTAACCCATTAGGCTTAGGCTCTAGTATAACTTCTGGTGTTATTAGCGCATTAAATCGTGAAATAACAGACTCAGATGGTAAAACATATACACTAATTCAAACAGATGCTGCAATAAACTCTGGAAATAGTGGTGGTGCTTTAGTAAATAGTGAAGGTAAGGTTATTGGTGTAAATACAATGAAAGTTTCTTCTACTGGTGTTGAAGGAATGGGATTTGCAATACCTATTAATTCTACTATAGATATTACAGATCAATTAATTCAATATAATAAAGTTAAAAGACCTTATATAGGAATTAGTGGTGTAGATGTAGATGAGCAAACTGCTAAAGCTTATAATATGGTAGTTGGTATTTATGTAAGAAGTGTAGAAAACTTTTCTGCTGCAGAAAAAGCAGGGTTACAAATTGGCGATATTATTATAGAAGCTGATGGGCAAAAAATTACTACTATGGATGAATTAAACGAAATTAAGAATAAACATGCAATTGGTGATGAATTAAAAATTAAAATAAATAGAGAAGGACAAGAACAAGAAATAAATTTAACATTAGGCGAACAACCATAACTTTTTTCAAATAGTTTACTTTAAGTTCACAAAATGGACAAATATAGTTGTTATATTATATATAGTCAGTAGTGATACTGAAAACAAAAACATCCCCTTTTATTTTTCAAAAAGAAGCCATCAAAAAATGGCTTCTTTCCTCTTTTATACAATAGGAAAGC
>CALXAW010000048.1 GCA_944386375.1 uncultured Clostridia bacterium | reverse complement strand
AGTTTACTGTTATTTCTTCTGGTCTTGTTTTATTTTTATTGTCAAAGTCTACCCAGGTTTTTGTTCCTTCTAGCTCTATATTTAATTGTTTTTTATTTAATACTTCTATTGTTGTATTGTTAGGATCTTCTACTACATTAATTATTCCATCTTTTGGATATGTTGCTGTTATAGTATTATTATCTGCAATTACAATTGTTATTTTATCTTGTAATAAAATATAGCTTGTATCTACTGTTGATAATTCTTTTAAATAATAAGTTCCTTTATCCATATTTTGTAATATTATTTTTCCGTCTTTATCTGTAGTTGGAGAACCTATAACTGTTTCTGTTCCATTTGATTCTACTTTACTTAACTCAAATGCAACATTCGCTAATAGTTCTTTTCCAGTATCTGTTTCCCCATATTTTTCAATAGAAAATGTTACACCTGTTTCAGAGCCACCAGAAACTGCAGAACTATTTTGAACCTCAAATTGATATTCTGTTTTACTAGATGTTCCTATTACTCCCATTATTTGTGCTAAATTTGAAACATCTATAAGTCCTGAACCTTTCATTAATGCATTATATCTAATTTCTACATTTGTAGCATCTGGTATATTTTTTATTTTAACTGTTGTCTCATTTGTAGCAGGATCTGTTGTTTCTTCTAATTCTACTGCTATTGGTATATCATATTGTTGTGTTTGTTCATTATATGCATTTACCTCTAATGTTGTTGGTAAAAATTCTAATTCTGGAGACATTGTGTCTAATACTGTTAGTGTATCACTATCTGGGTCTAAATCTGCTTTGTTTTGATTTAATACTATTTTAAATTTAGCTAGATTTGTGTTTTGTATAAATTCATATGTTTTGTCTAATATTTGTGGAATTTGTGCATCTACATCATCTTTTCCTAAATATGTTGTTCCAGCTTCATTTCTTCCTGTAGCTTCTACTATATTTTTTATTGTTTTTCCTGTATATTCTTCTAATTTGCCTTTACTTCCTTCTGCTCTATCATATACATCGGTATTTAGTGGTACTTTATATTCTATAGTCAATTTACTATCTACCGCAATGTTCCAATGTATAGTATTTTCGTCAGCTCCATTAAAACCAATCATTACTTGCCCATAATTTGAGATTCCTCCATATAGTATTGTATATGTATGTGGCGCTGTTGGATTTGTAGCATAATTTACAAATTCTACTGTATGTCCTTGGTTGTCTGTTGCTGTGATTTTTAAGTTTTCAAGGAAATATTCTTCAAAATCTTGGTAATTTACAAAATATGACTTTTCTACATAGTTTTGACCGTCCCATACTTGTGTTGCTACTTGTGTAATATCATAAATATAAAACCATTGTTTATAATATGCTCCTGGTATATCTATTTCTACTTTATAATTAATTGAGTCATCACCAGTTCTAATTGGATCTACTGATTTATTTACATTCATAAGATTTGTTCCAACCCAAGCTGTTCCACCTGTTTGGTGATTTCCTATTGGTCCTACAACTGAAGCATAGTTGTTAAATCCTTCTGTTCCTACAGTTACACCTTTTTCATAATATGTACAATAATATATTTCGCATCCATAATATTCTTGGTCTGTTGGAACTGTATATGTAAATGTATTTCCATTTATTTTAATTGACGAATCTTTTAAAAAACATAATTCTTGTTTTATTACTTGTTTATTCTTATCATATAGGTTTATTAGGCATAATTCATTTGTAGCAAATGTTAATTTTTGCCCCAATACATCTGTTATTAATGTACCATTTATTTTGCTATATCCGTCTCCTAATGCAATATGCCACACTATTACATCTTCTTTATTATTTAAAGTTGGGTCTCCTTTTGCTACATACCAACCTGATTTTTCTAATAATACATGATTTACAGGTACTGTTTCTGTATCTGTACTACTTACTTCTATACCATTATTTAAATTACCTGTACCTGTTGCTATATTTGTTGCATCAAAGCTTATTGCTCCCTGTGTTGTTCCAGTTATAATATTATCTTTTATTTTTGTACTATATTTAGCTATTATTTGAGTTTGGCTTTCTACTGTACTTGCATTTAAGTCTTTATAATATAATACAAATTTCCCATCTAATATTTCTATATATTCTTTTACTTGTTCACCATAAAGAACTTTTGTTGTTCCATTGTCATTTACTGTTACAGAATTTGGATAATTTTGTATATCTATATTAACTGTTCTTGTTTGCCCATTGCTATAATTATATGTTATATTTATTGGTTGTTCTAAATTAAGGTCAAATCTTGAGTCTAGTACATCTTCCATTTTTACATTATTCATTTGAGCATAAGTAACAAGCTCTACTTCATAATCTATAGAGTGTGTTTGTGAATTATAATTTCCTGCTTTTTTATTTACAATAATGCTATGTAAATGGTCAAATGTTACATCAATTTTTATATCATTTCCAAAATCTATTTGTATTTCTTCTCCTACTGATGTTGCCATTATTTTAGAACTAAATTGTAAATTTAAAAATGCATCATTATAGTATTCTATATATGATTGATCTATAGGGGTTCCATGTCTATCTACATTATTCCAAGTTACAGATACTAATCCATTTGCATCTATTGCATATTTACCAAGCGGAACTCCTAAACTACTTACTATATCTTGTTCTGGAATTGCGCTTAATACTTTTACAGCATTTGGTAATTGATATGTCATTTTTCCTTCTGCATTTACTTCAAATTGCAAATTGTCAGATTCTTCAAAATGTAACTGTATTTCATATGTTTGGTCTGGTTGTAGACTTCCTTCTACTTCTGTTCCATCTAAATTTAATATTTTTACTTCTTTAACAAAATTAGTTAAGTCACTAGATTTTTGTACAGCTCTTGTTTGCATAGTTTTTGCTTCTGGTGTGACTTGAACTTTGCTTTCTGTTTTTGTTTCTACGTTGTTGTTAATTTCTTGTTTTGTATCTTCTTTTTTATCTTCTTTTTTGTTTTGTTCTTCTACAATTTCATTTTTTTCTGTTGTGTTTTGCGTATTATTTTCTTTATCATCAGTTATTTCCGTAGGTTTTTCGGTTTTTTGCACTAAATTTTCTTCTGTTTTGTTAGTATTTTCTTTTTGGTTTTCTACACTGTTTTCTTGTTGTTCTAGTTCTTCTTTAACTGTATTTGTTACTGCAACTACAGTATTTATAGGCATTAAAGAAGTTACTAAAATAATAACTATTGTCATTATTAAAAATTTTTTACAGTTTTCTTTTAATGTTTTTTTCATAAAAATTCCCCCAACCTATTATTTTTTCCTTACGGAAACACAATGTTGGGGGTATTATATCATTTTTTGGCTAAAAAGTCAATTATTTACAACATTTTTCCTTAGCCCTTCATACTTTATTCATGTTTATTTACTTTTTTAGTATTTAATAAAAGTTCGTCAAAGTCTGATACATAAATTTGGTCTTGTATTATTCTATATTTTTCAAATTCCGTTTCAGCGTGAATTTTTGCCATTTCTGCTGAAATTTTTCCATTATCTTTCAAAATTTCATGATCCCATAATTTTAAAAATCCATTTAATCTTTCTTCCCAATCTGCCATTGTCATTGGAATATGTCTCATAGCCTGCATTTCTGCTAAATCCAAATATGCAGATACCATTCTTTCTAGTTGCCCTATTTCTTTTTCAGATAAATAGTTTTTGGCAACAATAACATCATATTTATGTATTTTGCTGTTAGGAGCTCCTTCCCAAGAAGTTAGCCCCATGTGTTCTTTAGTACTATCCGCTCTATTATAAATTATTTCGGCAGCTGTATTTCCAGAAACTGCATAATGTAATTTGTTTTGAACTGATGTAAAAAATCTAATTGTAGCTTTTGCTGTTTTATCATAATCAATTGAAGTTGCATAAATATCAGTAATTTTTTGATAAAATTTTCTTTCTGACATTCTTATTTCTCTTATACGTTCTAATTGCTCTTCAAAATATTTTTCTGTTAGAATTGAGCCACCGTTTTTTAGACGTTCGTCATCCATTACCCAACCTTTTATTGTATAATCTTTTACAATTTGATTTGCCCATTTTCTAAATTGCACTGCTCTTTCATTATTCACTTTAAAACCAACAGCAATTATCATTTGTAAATTGTAATGAGCTATATTTCTTGAAACCTCTCTATTACCTTCTTTTTGAACTATTAAGAAATTCTTAATAGTTGATTTTTCATCTAATTCATTATCATCATATATAGTCTTAATATGTTGATTTATTGCTGAAGTTGTAACTCCATAAACTGTTGCCAACATTTTTTGCGTTAACCATATATTTTCATCTTCATATCTAACCTCTATTGACTCTGGAGTATCTCCTACTGCTGCCACATAAGTTAGATATTCAGCTGCACTAGAACGAATTGTTATTTCATTTTTCTTTTTATTCATACAATATCACCCTTGTCATTTAAATAATTCTTTACTACTTTTTCATATTTTGCTCTTTATCCTTTTTTATTTTGTTGCTATACCTATCTTCCTCTGAAAATATGCAGCCACAGTATTTTTGCATATATAAGCCTAATTCTCTTGCTTTTGCTTGTCCGTCTCTAAATCCTATTCTAAAATCTCTATACACAAATTCTAAGCCATATTTTTTAGCCATTTTTTCTCCTAATTCTTTTATTATTTCATGTTTTTGGTATGGGCTTACTAATAGTGTTGTAGATATTGCATCATATCCATTTTCTTTTGCATATTTTGCAGTTTGCTCTAACCTAACAGGATAGCAATAATCTTGACATCTTGTTTCTAATGATTTTACTACATTTTTGCAAAATTTATCTAAGCCATATTCTTCTTCAAATATTGCTTTTACATTAATACTTTTTGTATATTCTTTTAAACAATCTCTTCTTGCTTTGTATTCCATATATGGATGTATATTTGGATTATACCAATATACTGTTGGTTCTATATTTTCTCCTCTTAAGCTGTCTATACAATATACACTACATGGTGCACAACATGTATGTAGTAATAGTTTCATAATTATTTTTCCCTTCTTTTTAATTAATCCTTGTCTGATAATCATAGCCCAAATGCTCATAAGCTTTTGGTAATGCTATTCTTCCTCTTGGTGTTCTTGCTAAAAAACCTATTTGCAACAAATATGGTTCATATACATCTTCTATTGTGTCTACTTCTTCTCCTAATGATGCAGCAAGTGCATCAATTCCTACTGGTCTTCCTGCATATTGTTCTATCATTATACCTAAAATTTTTCTGTCTGTTTCGTCTAAACCAAGTTCGTCTATTTCTAATTTATTTAATGCATGTTTTGTAAGTTTTAAATCTATGTTTCCATCTTTTAAAACTAATGCATAATCTCGTACTCTTTTTAATAACCTATTTGCAATTCTTGGTGTACCTCTTGCCCTTCTTGCAATCTCTGTAGCCGCTTCTTCGTCTATTTTTACATTTAAAATTTTGCTTGATCTTTTTACAATTTTGCATAAATCTTCTATAGAGTATAATTCTAATTTATGTATAATACCAAATCTATCTCTAAGTGGTGTGGTAAGTGAGCCAGCTTTTGTTGTTGCACCAATTAATGTAAATTTAGGCAAGTCTAGCCTTATTGATTTTGCACTTGGTCCTTTTCCTAATATAATATCTAATGTAAAATCTTCTAATGCTGGATATAAAATTTCTTCTACATTTTTACTTAGTCTATGTATTTCGTCTATAAATAAAACATCAAATTCTGAAAGTCCTGTAAGTATTGCTGCTAGGTCTCCTGGCTTTTCTATTGCTGGACCTGATGTTATTTTTATTTCTGAATTCATTTCGTTTGATATAATATTAGAAAGCGTTGTTTTTCCAAGTCCTGGAGGTCCATATAATAAGCAATGGTCTAATGGTTCTCCTCTTTTTTTGGCTGCTTTAATATATATTTTCATATTTTCTTTTATCTTGTCTTGCCCTATATATTCGTCTAGTGTTTGTGGTCTTAGTGTTTTTTCTAAACGTTCTTCTGTTTTGTTTTCCACTTCTGGGTTAATTACTCTTTCTTCCTCCATTTTTTATCCTTCCTTTTACCAATTAAAGCATAATTACAATTTTTCTATTGCTGAAGTTTATTTTAAACATACTTATCTACTCAAATTTTAATATTTACCTATTCTTTTGGTCATTTTGAATAAACTCGTCAATAATTTTTACAATATTATTTGTTCCTTCTTCTTGTTTATGTAATTCTAAATCTTGCACTTTTTTTAATGCTTGTGGTAGTTCAGAGACATCGTCTATTCCTATAATTAAGCCTTGTTTTCTAAAAGTTTCTATAATTTCCTTTTGATGGTCATTTACATGTTCTCCATATTTTTTTAATCTAGGCACTGCTATAACTTTTTTACCTTTTTTTATTGCAGACACCATAGACCCTACTCCCCCATGTGTTATAACAATATCTGCTTCATTTATAAGTTTATCAAATTTATCTTGAGGTACCATGTCAAAAATCTCCATATTTTTTGACTTATATTTGGTAAAACCTGCTTGAACTACTACCTTTTCTTGTATATTACCATTTTCTATGTTTTTATCAACTTCTTCTAGTAATCTATGAAAACTATTATTTTGAGTTCCTAATAAAACCAATATCATTTATAAATCGAACCTCCATATACTGCCTTAGGATATAATTTTAGCATTTCTTCCCATTGTACTATAAATAAATCTGCAATTGGATATACTAACCTACCTGTAGCAGTTTTTGTATTTTTATTTGCATATGTTTCTATATATATTATTCTACTTCCAAATATTTTTCCTAAATAACACATTGGGCCTGCTGTATGTGTTCCTGTTGTAACTATATATTTAGGTCTTATTTTAATATACAAAAATATTGTTTTAAAAATTAAAAATAAATATTTAAAAATATATGTAAATAGCTTACTTCTAGTTCCATATGGTAAATACGATATTTTTTCTTTATATTCTTCTTTTAAATTTTTATTTGTTTTATCTTTTTCTGTTATAATATGGTAATCATATTTTTTAAAAAGTGGCTTAAGCTGTAATAGTTCACTTAAATGCCCACCAGTACTTGAAATAAATAAAACTTTAGGCTCTTTATTTTTTTTTGGCATTGCAACCACTCCCTATATTAATCAACATTTTTAATACATTATACATTTGTTTGTCAAATATGTCTAGTAAATACTTTATTTTTTTAAACATATATTATATAATTAACACATATTTTATTTTAGAAAGGATGAATATTATGGATAAATTTAAAATAATTGACTTTAAAGATTTAAAATTAAACCCATTCGAAAAAATAGGCAATGAATGGATGCTAATTACCGCAGGAGATGAACAAAAGCAAAATGCAATGACTGCTTCTTGGGGTGCTTTAGGTGTTATGTGGGGAAAAAATGTAACTTTTGTAGGGATTAGACCACAAAGATATACAAAAGAATTTGTAGATAAAAATAACAAATTTTCTCTTTGTTTTTTTGACAAAAGCCACAAAAAAACTTTATCATACTTTGGTAGTGTTTCTGGCAGAAACGAAGATAAAATAAAAACATCTGGATTAAATGTTGTATTTAATGATGGTGTTCCTATGTTTGAAGAAGCAAGTTTAGTTTTAGTATGCAAAAAACTTTATAAACAAGAAATTAAGCCAGAATGTTTTATAGACCCTACACTTGATAGCAAATGGTATGCTAACCATGATTATCATGATTTATATATTTCAGAAATAGAAAAAATTTTGGTAAAATAGTAATATAGAAAGGATTGATACAATTTGTTTAGTACAACATATATATCAAAATCTGAAGAAGACACCAAAAATTTTGCTAAGCAATTTGCTACACATTTACAAAAAGGTGATGTTTTAGTTTTAACTGGTGATTTGGGTTCTGGTAAAACAAAATTTACAGAAGGCATACTTTCTTATTTTAATCTAGAAGACGAAATATCTAGCCCTACTTTTACTATAGTTAATGAATATTGTAAAAAAGACATAAATATATACCATTTTGATGTTTATAGATTAGAAAGTAGTGACGAGTTTTATGCAATTGGTGGAGACGAGTATTTTGAAAAAGGTATTTGCATTATAGAATGGGGCGAATTAATAGAAGATGCCCTACCTCAAAATTATATACAAATTCTATTTAAAAGAAATTTAGAAAATGAAAATTTACGAACTATAACTATTAATCAGGTAAGTAAATAATTATAATTTTAGTTATTAAAAGCTATTTTTTAACTTACGAAAGGACTGTTTTTATGAAGATATTAAGTATTGACACATCTAGTAGTATTTGTGCTGTTGCAGTTTTAGAAGATGAAAATTTAATAAAAGAAATCAGTTTAGACAATGGCCTAACACATTCTGAAAAGCTAATGCCTATAATACAAGAAATATTTTTAAAAACCAATTTACACCTGCAAGATATTGATTTATTAGTATGTGATAAAGGCCCTGGTTCTTTTACTGGTATTAGAATTGGTACTTCTACTATTATGGCTTTTGCAGATAGCTTAGGTCTTAATAGTATTGGTGTAAGCTCTTTAGAAACTTTAGCATATAATGTAAAAAAAGATGGAATTATTTGTTCTTTAATAGATGCTAAAAATTCTAATTGTTATTGTGGTATATTCAAATTAGAAAATGGCATTTATACTATACTTCAAGATTTTTACGCAGATCATATAGATAATATTTTACAAATATTAGACTCATATAATACAAATATTACTTTTGTTGGTAATGGTGCTATTGTTAATAAAAACGCCATAACCTATAAATTGCCTAATTCTATTTTTGTAGATAACAATAATATTAGTGCATATAACTTAGGCTTAGCCGGACTATATAAATTCAAAAATAATATCAGTTCTAATACATTACCATTATATTTAAGAAAGTCACAAGCCGAAAGAATGTTAGAAAACAAGGAATGAAAGGAATATTTAAAAAAATGATTACAATAAACCCAATGACATTATCTGATTTAGACTCTATTAGCGATATTTTAGTTTCTGACTTTGACGACTTTTGGAGCTACAGTATATTTAAATCTGAACTTGAAAATGAAAACTCAAAATATATTGTTGCAAAAGACCAAAACAACATTGTAGGATTTGCAGGAATTTGGATTGCTATAGACGAAGCACATATAACTAATATTGTATGTAGAAAAAATTTAAGAAACAAAGGTATTGGAAGTTTATTATTACAAGAGCTAATTAATTTATGTATTAATCTTAAATTAAATAGTATTACTTTAGAAGTAAATAGTAATAATTTACCAGCTATTAATTTGTACGAAAAATTTCGGTTTTAAAAAACTAGGTTTTAGAAAAAACTATTATAATAATGACACAAATGCAATAATAATGACTAAAACTCTGAACAAATCGGGAAGCCATTTTCTTAGTAGCATTTAAACTTTTTCGTTGGCTTTCCGTAAATTTGTTCAAGCGCCAATTTTACGCAAGTAAAATTGGCGTGCGAACAAATACGCGATGTGTAACTATGCTAAAATGTTATAATATTTTAATCACATCGCTTTTGTTCTACTATTTTT
>CALXAW010000047.1 GCA_944386375.1 uncultured Clostridia bacterium | reverse complement strand
CTTCTTCGAGAACTTAAATATATATAGTTAAATTAGAAAAGTAGAAAAAAGTTCTCGCGAAGCGAGATTTGTCTTGTGTTTTTTTTAATGAAATAGAAAAACACTATTTTTATTTCATTAAAAAAAACACAAAACCCCAAAAAAAATGGGGATAACCCCAAAAAAATGGAGGTAAAGTATTGACACAGTAAATAAAAAATGATAAAATATTGGAGTGTATGTATTACGGCATACACTCACATCGTTTTAAAAAGGTAAATAAATACGGAGGTGTATCTAAATGGCAGCAAAAGGACCAAGAGAAAATATAATACTAGAATGTACAGAATGTAAAAGAAGAAATTATACTACTTCAAAAAATAAAAGAAATAATACAGAAAGATTAGAACTAACAAAATATTGTAAGTTTTGTAAAAAACGTACAACACATAAAGAAACAAAATAGATTAAAGGCTATTTTAAGGAGGAAATAAAATGGCTAAAAAAGAGGTTAAGTCAAACAAGAAAAATAAATATTTTTTTAAAGATTTTAAAGCAGAAATAAAAAAAGTAATATGGCCAACTCCAAAGCAACTTGTAAATAGTACTGTTGCTATAATTACTATGGTATTAGTTGTTGCATTAATAGTTTTTGTTTTGGATTTAGTATTTGAAACATTTAATGAGCAAGCACTAACAAAATTACAAGAGGTAGTACAACCAGTAGAAGAACAAACAAATACTACAAATGAAACTACTACAGAAGCAACAACAGAAGAAAATGCACAATCAGAAGATAATACAACAGAAGCAACAGAAACACAAGATGGAGAAGAGGCAAACACTACTGATAATCAAGCAGAAGAAGCAGAAGCTAACGAATAATAAAAGGAGGCCAGAACTATGTCTCAAAAAGACTACGATATGGTACCAAGATGGTATGTAGTTCATACATATTCAGGCTATGAAAACAAAGTAAAAACAGACCTAGAAAAAACAGTAAAAAACAGAGAACTAGAAGACTACTTTTTCGATATAGTTGTTCCAATGGAAGAGCAAATAGAAATAAAAGATGGAAAAAAGAAAACAAACCTAAAAAAAGTTTTTCCAGGTTATGTTTTAATAAAAATGATTGTAACAGAAGAATCTTGGTATATTGTTAGAAATACAAGAGGAGTTACAGGCTTTGTAGGTTCAGGAACAAACCCAATTCCACTTACAGATGACGAAATAAGAAATATGGGATTTGACGAATCACCTATAAATGTAGATTATGATGTAGACGAACAAGTAGAAATTATGAATGGACCATTTGAAGGATTTGTAGGTATGGTTCAAGAAATAAATAAAGAAAAAAGCAAAGTGAAAGTTTTAGTTTCGATGTTTGGAAGAGAAACACCAGTAGAATTAGAATTTTCACAAGTAAAAAAAGTTAATTAAAAATTCTATAGAATATTTAAAGGAGGAAATAGAATTATGGCAGAAAAAGAGATTACAAATGTTATAAAATTACAAATAGAAGCAGCAAAGGCATCACCAGCTCCACCAGTAGGACCAGCACTAGGTTCAAGTGGTGTAAATATTATGCAATTTGTAAAAGAATTTAATGATAGAACAGCAAATCAACCAGGTATGATAATACCAGTAGTTATAACAGTATACAAAGATAAATCATTTGAATTTATAACAAAAGTACCACCAGTTGCTGTACTAATTAAAAAAGCAATAAAAATTCAAAAAGGTTCAGGTAAACCAAATATGGAAAAAGTTGCAAAAATAACAAAAGCACAAGTAAAAGAAATTGCAGAACAAAAAATGCCAGACCTAAATGCAGCATCATTAGAAACAGCAATGAGTATGGTAGAGGGGACTGCTAGGTCAATGGGTGTTGTTGTTATCGATTAAACAAATGAAAAGCAGCAATCTTTGCATTTTCATTTGCTGGTACAAACTTCGACGTATACTAATACGACTTCAGCTTGTACCAACAAACAAAAATGCAAATCTTACTACTTTTGATTTGTTTAGTAAAAGTGTTTTTACAACATTTTATCACTTTTGATTGGTTTAAGTGATATAGGTGTAAAAGTATAAAAATATAAAAAATATTGGGAGAATGTAAAAATATGCATTCGTTAAAACCAAAGGAGGTAAAAAAATGGGAAAAAGATATCAAGAAAGTGCTAAATTAGTAGACACAAACAAAGAATATGAAATTAAAGAGGCATTAGAGTTAATAGAAAAAATGCCAAAACCAAAATTTGATGAAACAGTAGAATTACATGTAAAATTAGGTGTAGATTCAAAACAAGCTGATCAACAAGTTAGAGGTACAGTAGTATTACCAAATGGTACAGGTAAAACACAAAGAGTATTAGTTTTTGCAAAAGGACCAAAAGCAGACGAAGCAGAAAAAGCAGGAGCAGATTTTGTAGGAGCAGAAGAACTAATACCAAGAATACAAAATGATAACTGGTTTGATTATGATGTTATAGTAGCAACTCCAGACATGATGGGAGTTGTAGGAAGATTAGGTAAAGTATTAGGACCAAAAGGTTTAATGCCAAACCCAAAATCAGGAACAGTTACAATGGATGTAGCAAAAGCTATAAAAGAAATAAAAGCAGGTAAAGTAGAATATAGATTAGATAAAACAAATATTATTCACTTAGGATTTGGAAAAGTTTCTTTTGGAGCACAAAAACTAGAAGAAAACTATAACACAATAATGGATGCTATAATAAAAGCAAAACCAGCAGCAGCAAAAGGTCAATATATAAAAGGTGTAGCAATATCTACAACAATGGGACCTGGAATTACAGTAAATCAAAAATAAATAAATAGCCAAAGACAGTAGGCATATATAAGTCCTACCGAGGTATATATTAGAGATAAGCACTCTTTGTATGCCTCGAATAGGCCTAAGGGTGTTTTTAATTTTAAAAAAATATATATAAACTTTTAGGAGGTGAAAATCAAATGGCAAGTGAAACAATACTTAATCAAAAGAAAGAAGAAGTATCAAAATTAGCAGAAAAAATGAAAGAAGCTAAATTAATACTTTTAACAGACTACAGAGGAATTAATGTAGAAAGTGATACAAAATTAAGAAAAACTTTAAGAGAGGCAAATGCAGAATATAAAATAATAAAAAATAATATTACAAGAAGAGCATTAGCAGAATGTGGAATAGAAGGTTTAGAAGATAAATTAGAAGGACCAACAGCAGTAGTATTAGCAGCAGAAGATTATTTAGAACCTTCAAAAGCAATATATGAATTTACTAAAAACAATGAGTATTATGTTATTAAAGGTGGAGTTATAGACGGAGAAGTAAAAACAGCAGAAGAAATTATCACACTTGCAAAACTACCATCAAGAGAAACATTATTATCAATGCTTGCTGGTGCTTTACTTGGAAATGTTTCAAAATTTGCAGTTGCACTTGAACAAGTAAGAAAACAAAAAGAAGCAGGAGTTGAACCTGAAGTAAAAGAAGAAAAGGCAGAAGAGCCTAAACAAGAAGAAGCTAAAACAGAAGTAGCAGAAGAAAACAAAGAAGAAGCTACAACTGAAGCTTAATAAAAATATAAATATAAATTAGGAGGATATTAAAATGGAAAAAATAGAAAAAATGTTAGAAGAAATTGATAACTTAACAGTTGTTGAATTAGCTGATTTAGTAAAAGCTATAGAAGAAAAATATGGAGTATCTGCTGTAGCAGCAGCTGCACCAGCAGCAGGAGCTGCAGCAGGTGGAGATGCAGCAGCAGAAAAAACAGAATTTGATGTTGTATTAACAGATGCAGGAGATCAAAAAATAAAAGTTATAAAAGTAGTTAGAGATGCTACAGGATTAGGATTAAAAGAAGCTAAAGACCTAGTTGATGGAGCACCAAAAACAATAAAAGAAGCTGTAGCTAAAGAAGAAGCAGAAGAATTAAAAGCTAAATTCGTAGAAGTTGGCGCAACAGTAGAATTAAAATAATTATAAAATTACAATGTGTCTTAAACAAAAAATAGAGAAAAAGCGACGTGATTAAGTTTTAATATACTTACACATCGCTTTTTTGTTCGTGTGCCAATTTTACAAAATAAAATTGTATTTTCTATTATAAATAAGTTGTTACACTTCGAAATTGGAACAAACTCTATAAGCATTTAATTATGTTATTTTAGATTTTTTAAAATATATTTGCAATTTTTTATAATACTATTTTCATCAATAGTAAGTAATTTTCTATTTTCCATTAAAATTTTGCCATTAACTATAGTAGTAATAACATTAGTACCTTTAGCATTATACACTATATCAGAAAAAACATCATTAATAGGTTGTAATGTAATATTAGATAAATCTAAAATAATTAAATCAGCTAATTTTCCTTCTACAATACTACCAATTAAACTATCTTTATTTAGTGCACGAGCACCATTTATAGTAGCCATTTGCAATACATCATAAGCAGAAATAAGAGTAGGGTCTTCATTTATACCTTTTTGCAAAAGTCCTACAAACTTCATAGTATCAAACATATCTAAATTACAACCACTACCTTGCCCATCTGTACCTAAAGAAACATTAATATTATTTTCAATCAATTTTGGTAAATTTGCAATTCCACATCCAAGTTTCAAATTACTTATAGGACAATGAGAAACATGAATAGGTAAATTTTTTAAAATATTAAAATCATTATCACTTAATTTTACACAGTGTGCTAAAATAGTATTTATATCATAAAAATATTTTTGTAACACCTTACTTGGAACATCAACATCATATCTATCCTTTATTTGTTTAACTTCATCAGAGTTTTCACAAAAATGAATATGAACATTCAAATTATACTTTTTAGCAAGCTCTCTTGCCTTTTCTACACAAATGTTACTTGCAGTATAAAAACCATGTATTCCGACATTTATAGAAATAGTATCATATTTATTTAAATAATTTTTTATAAGATTTTCTAGTTCTATTATTCTAGGTTCTAAGTCACCACCAATATCCATCAAAACTCTAGTAATTTCTGCACGCATACCAGCCGTATGTACAGCATTTATAACACTTTCTGGGAAAAAATAATGGTCATTTACAGTAGTAGTACCAGTTTTAATCATTTCTGCACAAGAAAGAAGAGAAGAATTATAAATATCTTCTTCAGTTAAATTATCTTCAATTGGCCAAATTTTCTTTTCTAACCAGTCTTGCAAAATAAAGCCATCAACAGTTTCTCTAAAAATGCTCATACCTATATGAGAATGAGTATTTATAAAGCCAGGCAAAACATATTTATCAGTTGCATCTATAACTTTATCTACACACTGTTTGTCAATATTTTTATCAATTTTCTTTATTCTATTATTTTCAATTAAAATATCCACATTATACTCTATTTTTTCTCTAGAAACATCCATTGAAATTAAATTACAATTTTTAATCAAAATACTCATATAGACCTCCTCATTTAATGCAATTTTACTATAAAATTGTATTTAAGGCAAGAAAAAAACTTCATTATATAATAAAAACTACTTGTATAAATTATAATAAAAAGTATATAATGTATACATATAAAAGAAAGGAGTGGTTTTATGGACAGAAAAATAAGAGTCGTACAATATGGTGTAGGAAAAATGAGTGTATACACAATGAGATATGTATATGAAAAAGGTGGTGAAATAGTAGGAGCAATAGATGTTAACCCAGATGTAATAGGAAAAGATATAGGGGAGATTATGGGCTGTGAGCCAAAAGGAGTAAAAGTTGTATCAGCAGAGGAGGCAGAAAAAGTTTTAAAAGAAACAAAACCAGACATTGCAATAGTTACAACAATGAGTTTGTTATCAGATGTAGAAGATGCACTTATGCTATGTGCCAAAGTAGGAGTAAATGCAATAACTACATGTGAAGAAGCATTTTACCCTTGGAACTCTAACCCACAATTAACTAAAAAAATAGACGAAACAGCAAAGCAAACAGGATGTACAATTACAGGAAGCGGATATCAAGACATATACTGGGGAGAATTAATAACAGCAATAGCAGGTTCAACACAAACAATAAAAAAAATAAAAGGAAGCTCAAGTTATAATGTAGAAGAATATGGTATTGCTTTAGCAAAAGCACATGGAGCAGGACTATCATTAGAAGACTTTGAAAAAGAAGTAGCTTCAGCAGACAAAATATCAGATGCAGAAAGACAAGAAATAATAAATGCAGGAAATTATGCACCATCATATATGTGGAATGTAAATGGTTGGTTATGCTCAAAACTAGGATTAACAGTAGAAAATCAAACACAAAAATGTGTACCACAAACATACAAAGAAGATATACAATCTTCAACATTAGGAATGACAGTTAAAGCCGGAATGGCAACAGGAATGAGTGCAGTTGTTACAACAACAACAAAAGAAGGAATAACAATAGAAAGTGAATGTATAGGAAAGGTGTATTCAAAAGAGGATTTTGACAAAAACGAATGGACAATAGAAGGTGAGCCAAATACAACATTAGTTATAAATAGACCAGCAACTGTAGAATTAACATGTGCAACTGTTGTAAACAGAATACCAGATGTTATAAATAGCGAGCCAGGATATGTAACAACAGAAAAGATGGGAGAATTAAAATATAGAATAAAACCACTAAATGAATATGTAAAATAGTTAACATAAAACACGAAAATGGTTAAATTGCCCAAAACTCTTGATTTTTTGCTATTTTTATGGTAATATATATAGTGTATAGTATTTACAAAAAGAGAGGTGAAATCCTAAATAGAACTTTAGGAGAAAAGATGATAGTAAAAGAAAAAGAAAGAATACCTTTTAATTTTAAAGAAATATTAAAGTCTTTTGTTCAAACAAAGACTGTTGATAATGCTGAGTTAGAAAAGCAATTAGAAGCAATAAAAAAACAAGAAAATACAAATAGAATAAATAAATTAGTAGCAGAAGTTGATACAACAAAAGTAACAAACAAGAAAAAGCTAGGCAAGGCAAGAAAAAGAGAAAATCTTGCAGAAAAAGTAGAAGTGCCAAATATAAAAAATCAAGAAGAACAAAAAGAAAAACATGAAGTAAAAGAACTAGGTTGAAACAAATATTTCTTGTATAAAAGTGATAATAAGTAAAAACATACAAGAATTTTAAATTCTTGTATGTTTTTACTTGACAATTTCTAATTTAATAAGTATAATAAATATTGCTTAATACATGGCGAGGTAGCTCAGCTGGCTAGAGCGTCCGGTTCATACCCGGAAGGTCGTGAGTTCGATCCTCTCCCTCGCTACCAAAAAAATAAAAGCGACGTGTAAACTAACTAAAATGTTATAGTTACGATATCACGTCGCTTTTGTTTTTGTATAAATTTTATTTCATTAAAAATTTGTGTTCTATTGTGAGTTAATAATTTTGATTTAATGCTTGTAATTACATATCACCATTGCTTAATAATAAATCTAAAATTTTAGGATATATTTTGCTAGCATTATTTTGCCAGTTATCTGTAATCCTTTTTGCTCTTTCTCTAGAACCAGCAAAAGTTCTAACTTCAAAAATGACCTCATTATTTTCTATAATTTTGCACTTAACAGTATAATCATTTTCGTTTTTTGGTATAAATTCTGCTGTAATAGAAGCTTCTTCTTTTATACTAGGTAATTCTTTGTCAAAAGTGTAGTCAGCTTTTAATTTAATAATTCCTGGTAGAATATCTTTGGTAAGGTTATATGCATTTTTTCCTTTACTTGTTATTTTTATAAGAGGCTCATCATCTTTAGTAAATTGTCCGACTAAGTTAGTATCAATTAAATCAGTTAATATTTGTTGAAAATAAAAATAGTTAAGACCATTTATAGAAGAAATAATTTTAAATAATCCATCATTTGTAATATCTTTATCTAGTTTATCTAAAATATATAAAATCAAAACTTTATTTTCAGCAAATATATTTTTATCTGTACTTGATTCCATAAATAGCGCTCCTTATAGTTTTTTTTGCATTATATCACATAAAATAAATAATGTAAACCTAATATTACATTTATATTACAATTTGATTAAAAAACACAAAAATTATTGCAAAGACAAAAAATATAATATATAATAAAAAAAGAAAAAATAAGAGAAAAAGATAAGGAGAGTATACAAAATGAGCACAAAAGCTGAAACCGTTGGTACTGTTAAGTTTAATAAAAAAATATATATACATAGAAAAAAGCAAAGTTTTCTGTGTTTATTTTGCATATGAGTGAATTTTGTCACTCGTATGTGTAATAAGCACACGAAGGCTTTGCTTTTTGTTTTTAATTATTTATTATGGAGCTAGAAAGTGATTCAATATTAATATATATACTTTTCTGAAGATAGAAAAATAGTTATAAAAAGTAAAAAAATTAAAAATAAAATATATAAGATTATCAAACTAAAAATATGGGGGGATAAAGAATGTTAAGTAAAGGAAGAAAAAATATGAGCATGAAAGAAAATAAAGGAATAACATTGGTAGCACTAGTAGTTACAATTATAGTGTTATTGATATTGGCAGGGATAACTATTGCCATGCTAACTGGAGAAAATGGAATTATAAGAAAGGCCTTTGAAGCAAAAGAGGCGACGGAGTATGCACAAATTGAAGAAGAGGTTGCTTTAGCATGGACAGAAACCCAAGCAGAAACAATAACACAAAACCTAAGTTCAGAAGAAACAGCAAATTACCTAGAAGAAGTACTAAAACAAAACGACCCAAACACATCAGTAACATATAGAGAAGAAAACGGTACATACGAAGTAAACTATAAAGACTATATGTTTGAAATACAACCAAATGGGGAGCTAACAACAAATAGAGAAGATGCAATAAAAGACATAGAAGAAGCATGGGAAATAGCAGACAAAACCGGAACAGACGAAGATATTGCAGACCAAATGGAACAAGAGCTACAAGGTAAAGACCCAGACTCAAGCGCAGAATATAACCCAGATAGCGGAAAAATAGAAGTAGACCATGGAGGTTACGAAGTAGAAGTAGACCCAGACACAGGAGAAATAACAATAAAAGAGCCATCATTACCAGATGTAGCAACAGTAGTAATAACAAAAGAACCAACAAATGTATCAGTATATGAAGGAAAAACAGCAACATTTACAGTGGAAGCAAGAACAGTAGGAGAAGTAACATACCAATGGTATAAAGGAAATACAGTAAGTGCAAGCAGTGGAGAAGCAATACCAGGAGCCAATGGAGCAAACTACACAACTCCAGCAGTAACAATGGCAGATAACGGAAAATACTTCTATTGTGTAATAACAGCAAGCTTAAATGGAGAGAAAGTAACAGAAAAATCTATGGCAGCACAATTAACAGTACAAAGAGAAGTAAACATAGACACAGACGAAGACGGAGAGCCAGATATAAATATAGACACAGACGGAGACGGCCAGCCAGATATAGATATAGACACAGACGGAGATAAAGAGCCAGACATAAACATAGACACAGATGACGATGGCAATCCAGACATAAACATAGACACAGACGGAGATGATAAACCAGATATAAACATAGACACAGATGAAGATGGCCAGCCAGACATAAACATAGACACAGATGACGATGGCAATCCAGATATAAATATAGACACAGATGACGATGGCAATCCAGACATAAACATAGACACAGATGACGATGGCAATCCAGACCTAAACATAGACACAGATGACGATGGCAATCCAGACATAAACATAGACACAGATGACGATGG
>CALXAW010000046.1 GCA_944386375.1 uncultured Clostridia bacterium | reverse complement strand
GTGGCAAAGCTAAATGTTAGCATTTTAGAAGCCTATAATGCCACTAAAGTTGTTCTCGTGCGAAAATTTTGGAAAAATTTTCTGCACAACGGTGGAGCGAAGCGACAAGCGAGAAACTTGTTTTCGAGCTTTGGAACAAATCCCACTCTTAAATTTTGAGAAGAGAACAACAGTGGCAAAGCTAAATGTTAGCATTTTAGAAGCCTATAATGCCACTAAAGTTGTTCTCGTGCGAAAATTTTGAATAGAATTTAAAAATCTATAAAATCATAAGGAGGTAAAAGTTGTCAAAAATAGAAGAAAATGTAGAGAACCTAATAAAAGAACCCATAGAAAAAATAGGTTACGAATTATATGATGTACAATATATAAAAGAAGGAAAGGACTTTTTTCTACGAGTTTTTATAGATAAAAAGCAAAATGGAATAACAATAGAAGATTGCGAAAAAGTAAACAATGAAATTACAGACTTATTAGACACAGCAAATTATATAAAAGACCAATACTTTTTAGAGGTATCTTCGCCAGGAATAGAAAGAGCACTTAGAAAAGACAAACATTTAGAAAGTAGTATTGGAAAAGAAATTGAAATAAAATTATTTAAAAAAGACGAAAATAATAAAAAAGAATACAAAGGCATTTTAACAGATTTTAATAAAGAACATATACACATAAAAACAGAAGAAAAAAGCTACTCAATAGATAGAAAAAATATAGCAAACATAAAATTAGTTTATAATTGGTAAATATAGAAAGGGATGGTTATAAAAATGAAAACAATTGATAACAAAGAATTAATACTAGCACTAGAACAACTAGAAAAAGAAAAAGGAATAAAAAAAGAATATGTTTTAGAATCTATAGAAACTGCATTAGTTTTGGCATATAAAAAGAATTTTGACTCATTAGAAAATGTAAAAGTCGAAATGGACGAAAAAACAGGAGCAACACATATATATGCTATAAAAGAAGTAGTAGAAGCAGTAGAAGACGAAAATTTGCAAATAAATTTACAAAAAGCAAAACAAATAAATCCAGATGCACAAATAGGAGACAAAATAGAAATTGAGTTAGCACCAAAAGGATTTGGAAGAATTGCTGCAACATCAGCAAAACAAGTAATAATCCAAAAATTAAAAGAAGCAGAAAGAAACATTGTATATACAGAATTTAATGACAGAAAAGGAGAAATCGTTTCTGGCATAATTCAAAAAGCAGACAATAATGTAGTTATAATGGACTTAGGAAAACTAGAAGGTTTAATGCCAGTAAAAGAGCAAATACCAACAGAACATTATAGAGTAAATGACAAAATAAAAGGATATGTATTAGATGTACAAAGAGGCGAAAAGGGAGTACCACAAGTTTTAGTATCAAGAAGTCATCCTGACTTTGTAAAAAAACTTTTAGAATTTGAAATACCAGAAATATACGAAGGCGTAATAGAAATAAAAAGCGTATCTCGTGACCCAGGATATAGAAGTAAAGTTGCGGTATATTCACCAAACGAAAACATAGACCCAGTTGGATCTTGTGTAGGACAAAAAGGTATACGTATACAAAATGTAATAAATGAATTAAATGGGGAAAAAATAGATGTTATAGAATGGAATGCAGACCCAGCAATATTTATAGCATCAGCATTGCTACCAGCACAAATACTTGCTGTAGACATAAAAGAAGAAGAAAAATTTGCACAAGTAATAGTTCCAGACAATCAATTATCATTAGCAATTGGAAAATCAGGTCAAAATGCAAGATTAGCAGCAAAACTTACAAATTGGAGAATAGACATAAAATCTGAAACACAATTTAGAAAAATGTTAGAAGAAACAAAAGAATCAAAAGAAACTAAAGAAGAAAAAGACGAGCCAAAAAAATAAGGACGTGATATAAATGAAAAAAATGCCGCAAAGAACATGTATGGGCTGTAACGAGAAAAAAGATAAAAATGAATTAATACGAATAGTAAAAAATAAAAATAATAACTTAAATATAGATAAAACAGGAAAATTACAAGGTAGAGGTGCATATATTTGCAATAATATATCTTGTTTAGAAAAAGTAATAAAAAGTAAAAGACTAGAAAGGGTTTTAGAAACCAAAATTTCAGAAGATGTTTATAATGAATTAAGAGGTGTAATTATTGACAAAAAATAAAAAAATACTAGGTTTACTAGGGCTATCTGCTAGAGCAGGAAGCATAAGCTTTGGTACAGACAGCACAATAGCAGAAATAGATAAAAATAAAATCAAATTAGTAATTGTAGCAACAGACGCATCAGAAAGAACAAAAAGAAAGTTTATTAACAAATGCGAAAAATCTTCTATTCCAATTATTGAATTTGGACTAATAGAAGAAATAAGTAAATCAATAGGAAAACAAAATAAAGCAATAATAGGAGTAAAAGATAATAATATGGCCAGAGAAATCGAAAAAATAAACAGGGGTGATGTAAATGGGTAAAATAAAAATACATGAAATAGCTAAAAAGTTAGGTTTAACAAGTAAAGAAGTACTAGAAAGAGCACAAGAATTAAATATGGAAGTAAAGAGCCATTTAAGTGGAGTTGAAGAAGAAGAAGCTAAAAAAATAGAAAAAAGCTTTGCTTCGCACAGTGTAAATAAAGCAAATAAAACAGACAAGGCTCAAAAAGAAACAAAAAAGGATACTCCTGTTATTATAAGAAGAGAAGTTATAATTTCAGAAGAAGATACAAACAAAAAACAAGAGGTTTCTAAAAAGAAAGAACAAAGAAAAAATCAAGTAGGCTTTGTAGAAAGAAAACAAAATGCAGACTATAATATAGTTTATAGAAATAAAAAAGCAAAACCAATGACAGTAAGTGAGTTATTTGGTCTTAATAAAGAAGAGCCTAAAAAAGAAGAAAAACAAGAGCCACAAGAAGTAAAAGAGGTCAAAGAAGTAAAAGAAGAAAAGAAAGAGCAAAAACCTAATACCGAAGTAACCCAAAAAACAAATACAGAAAAAGTAGAACCTAAAAAAGAAGAAAAGAAAGAACAAAAACCATATAATAAAAATAATAATTATAGACAAAATAATAATAGAACAAATAACTTTCATAATAATTCTAGAAAAGAGCGTACAAATAATTTTAATAAAAATTCAAATGGTGGTAAATTTAATAATAAAAACAACTATAACAAAAGACCTGGTAGACCACTTGACGACAAAGGCATAGAAAGAAACATAAAAGACATAATGTCTTCAGAAGTTGTAGAAAAAGAGCAAGTAAGAGATTATAACAGAACAGCAGACAAACAAAGAAATAATAAATATGACGAAAATAAAACAAATAAAAGAAATCAAAGGTCAAGAAAAAGCAATAATTACGATATAAATACAGGCAAACTAAAAAGCCTAAAACAAGCAGATAGATTATCAAATATGTTTAATGACCAAGAAGGTGGAATGTTAGACTATTATGATTTAACAACACAAAGAGGTAGAAAAGGTAAAAAGAAAAATATTAAAAACAGTGAAAATAGAGTTAAACAAAAAATATTTAAATTAACAGAAATTACAATACCAGAAACAATTACAGTAAAAGACCTATCTGCAGAAATGAAAAAAACAACAGCAGAAGTTATTAAAAAATTATTTGGACTTGGTATAATGGCAACAATAAATAATGAGGTAGATTTTGACACAGCATATTTAGTAGCCAGCGAATTTGGAATAACTGCACATAAAAAAGAAACAATAACAGAAGAAGATATATTGTTTGACGAAACAGAAGACTCAGCAGAAGAGCTACAAGAAAGACCACCAGTAGTAGTTGTTATGGGTCACGTAGACCATGGTAAAACTTCTCTTTTAGATGCAATAAAGAAAACAAATGTAATAGAAGGAGAAGCAGGTGGTATAACACAACATATAGGTGCATATAAAGTTAAAGTAAATGACAGAGAAATAACATTTTTAGATACTCCTGGACACGAAGCTTTTACAGCAATGCGTGCAAGAGGAGCACAAATAACAGATATTGCAATATTAGTTGTAGCTGCAAATGATGGTGTTATGCCTCAAACAATAGAGGCTATAAACCACGCAAAATCAGCAGAAATACCAATTATAGTTGCAATAAACAAAATAGACCTACCAGATGCAAATATAGATAAAGTAAAACAAGAATTAATGCAATATGAATTAGTACCAGAAGAATGGGGCGGAGATACAATTTATGTACCTATTTCTGCTAAAAAACATCAAAATATAGACCAATTACTAGAAATGGTATTACTAGAAGCAGATATATTAGAACTTAAAGCAAATCCTCATAAACAAGCAAAAGGTGTTGTAATAGAAGCAAGACTAGATAAGTCAAAAGGTGCAATTGCAACTATGCTTGTACAAAGAGGTACATTAGATGTACATGATACTATAGTTGTAGGTTCTTCTATAGGTAGAATTAGAGCTATGGTAAATGATAAAGGGAAAAGAGTAAAATCAGCAGGACCATCTACACCAGTAGAAATAATGGGTCTAACAGAAGTACCAGAAGCAGGAGATACTTTCTATGAGGTAAAAGATGAAAAAACAGCTAAACACTTAATAGAAAGAAGAAAACGCCAAGCTAGAGAAAAATCTATAAATGCAACAACTAAAGTAACATTAGATAATTTATTTAGCCAAATGGAACTTGGAAAATTAAAAGTATTAAACTTAATTGTTAAAGCAGATGTTCAAGGTTCTGTAGAAGCTGTAAAACAAGCATTAGAAAAATTATCTAATGAAGAAGTAAAAGTAAAAGTTATACATGCAGCAGTTGGAGCAGTAAATGAAAGTGATGTTACTTTGGCAAAAGTTTCTAATGCAATTATTATCGCATTTAATGTACGTCCAAATGCATTAGCAAAAGAAGCGGCAGAAAAAGAGGAAGTAGAAATAAAACAATATTCTGTTATATACCAAGCAATAGAAGATGTAGAAGCGGCAATGAAAGGTATGCTTGACCCAGAATTTGAAGAAAAAGTAATAGGAACAGCAGAAATAAGACAAGTATTTAGAATTTCTAGTGTAGGAAATATAGCAGGTGCATATGTATTAAACGGAAAAATAGAAAGACATTCAGAAATAAGAGTAATTCGTGATGATGTTGTAATTCATAGCGGAGAGCTTGCATCTTTAAAAAGATTTAAAGATGATGTAAAAGAAGTTACAAAAGGTTTTGAATGTGGTATTCAAATTAAAGACTATAATGACCTTAAAGAAGGCGACATATTAGAATGTTATGTGCTACAAGAAATCAAAAGATAATATCCTTGCGTAAATAGATAAAAACTAAAAAAAGCCTTTTGTTCTGCTAGAGAAAAAATAGTTATTTTTTCTCTAGCAGATAGATAAAGGATATCATTTAAGAAAGGATGAGATTTATGCCTAATAGAAATAACAATAGATTTAATAGAATTGACGAAGAATTTAAAAAAGAAATTAGCAATATAATAAATTATGAATTAAAAAACCCTAATGTAACAGGGATGATAAGTGTAACAAAAGTAAAAGTTACAACAGACTTAAGTTATGCTAAAGTATCTGTAAGTATATTAAACTCTAAAAACATAAAAGATACTTTAGCAGGCCTTAAAAAATCTGCAGGATTTATAAGAAGCGAATTAGCCAAAAGAATAAACTTAAGAAATACACCAGAAATATTATTCGAGCTTGACGATTCTTTAGAATATGGAGCAAGAATAGATAGTATATTAAAAGATATAATGCCAAAAAAAGAAGAAGAGTAAGAGAGGTGTTTGTATGACATTAGACGATATATTAGAAGAAGTAAAAAAGGCAGATAAAATAGTAATTTTAACTCACGAAGCGCCAGATGGAGATGCTGTAGGTAGTTCTCTTGCAATGAAATTAGCATTAAAAGAACTAGGAAAACAAGCAGATGTTATTATAACAGAATATTCTAGACTATTTAAGTTTTTACCTGGAGCAGAAGAAATAAAACAAGAAAGTGATATTAAAGAATATGATTTAGCAATTTCTATGGACTGTGCTGATTTAAAAAGATTAGATGGTGGCGAAGAATATTTCGAAACAGCAAAAAGAAAAATAGTTATAGACCACCATGGTAGTAACAAAATGTTTGGAGACTTAAACTTTGTAAATCCTGCGTCTCCTGCATGTTGCGAAGTTTTAGCCGGAATGTTTGAATATTTTGGTATAAATATAAATAAAGAAATAGGAACATGTTTAGTTACAGGAATTATTACAGACACAGGAGGCTTTAGATACTCTGGTGTTACATCTGAAACATTTGAATTTACAGCAGAGCTTTTACGTAAAGGTGTAAAAGTATCTGACATATATAAAAGAGTTTTAGATACAAAAACTATTGCTAACTTCGAACTAAACAAATTAGTAGTAAATAGAATGGAAATATTAGAAGAAGGCAGAGTTACATTTACATATATTACAGCAGAGGACTTAGAAAAAGTTAATGCAGAGCCAGGAGACCATGAAGGATTAGTTGAAATTGGTAGAGACATAGAAGGTGTAGAAGTTTCTATATTTATTAGAGAAGAAAAAGAAATAAATGGCTATAAAGTTTCTTTAAGATCTAATGACTATGTTAATGTATCTGATGTGTGCTTACTTTTTGGCGGTGGAGGTCATATACATGCAGCAGGTTGTGTAATGTTAGAAGACATGGAAACCGTAAAGAAAAAATTATTAAATGAACTAAAAAAAGTGCTAAAATAATATTTAGCACTTTTCTTGACTTTTATATACTAATTTTAGTATGATATAAGAAGAAAAAACAAAGGAGAAATTGTAAATGAAAATAAAAAACGAAAAAGGTGTATCATTAATAACATTAACTATTGCAATAGTAATATTAATAGCAATAACAAGTATGTTAGTATATTCTTCACAAGATAGCATACGACTATCTGGTGTGCAAAAACTATATAATGATATAGCAACACTTGGAGATAAAGTATCTAGTTATTACCTAGAAAATGGCGAATTGCCAATAGGAGCCGAATACAATAATAATAATTTTATTGGAGATATATCAAATACAAACCAAAAAAACATAAATGATGGCGAAAAATATTATGTGTTAGACTTAAGTGCTTTAGGTGGAGTGACTTTAAATTATGGTAGAGAATATAGCAATATAGAAAGTGCGCAAGATATAAACAATTTAACAGATTTATATATAATAAATAGCACAACACATACAATATATTATCCAGCAGGGGTAGAATTTGAAGGAACACGTTATTATACATTGCAAGAAAATTGGTCAGAAGTAGAATTAGCTGCAATACCAATATATACAGCAGAGCAACTAGCTAAAATAGGAACAAACGAAAAAATTGCAATAGAAGAAAAAGATGGAGCGGAATATGTTTTTGCATCAGATGCAATATACTCATTGCAAAATGATATAGACTTAAGCACCATATGCCAAAAAGTAGATGGAACAACACAAAATGATAAAAGCTGGGAACCAATAGGAACAGAAATAAATCCATTCAAAGGCAAATTTTATGGTAATGGTTATACAATAAATAATATATATATAAACACCAATAAAAATGACCAAGGCCTATTTGGGGTAAGTAATGGAGTAGTACAAGATATAAAAGAAATAAATGGAACAATAGTTGCAAAAGAAAATGTAGGAGCAATTTGTGCAAGACAAGGAAATGGGCAAATTCAAAACTGTAAAAGTAATGTTAATATAACAGCAGAAGCAAATGCAGGAGGAATATGTGGCATAAGCAGTAGTAGCAAAATATATAATTGTAGCAACATAGGAGATGTAACTACAACAAATAATAAAGCAGATTCTACAATAGCTGGAATATGTGGTACAAATTACGAAAGAAGCGAAATTAAATATTGCTACAATATAGGAGAAATAACTGGCAAGTCAAATTACACAGGAGGAATAGTAGGAACTAATTATCTAGGCATAATAGAAGAATGTTACAACACAGGCACTCTTTCAGCTTTAGAGGGAGAAAGCATTGGTGGAATTGTAGGTTATCAATATGCAGACGAAATATCAAATGAAGAAAATGCTATAAAAAATTGTTATAATACAGCTGGTATAGAGTCACAAGTAGCAAATGCAGGAGGAATATGTGGCAATGCAAAAACAGGAATTATAGAAAATTGCTACAATGCTTCTAAAAATATAGTTGCAACAGGAGAGAACATAGGAGGAATTGTAGGAATAGGAAATCCAAATATAAAAAATTGTTATTCTATAGAAGGAGATATTGCATTATATGCAAATATTAATGTAGGAACAATAGATAGAGAAAGTGCACAAATGTCAGAAGAAAATTTGAAAACAGCCGATTTTATAAAAAGACTAAATACAGATGAATCAAACCAAATTTGGGAAGAAGATACAGAAAAATTAAATAATGGTTATCCTATATTAAGTTGGCAACAAAAATAATGAAAGGACGAATATATTTTGGATGGAATTATTGTAATAAATAAACCACAGGGATGTACATCACATGATATTGTATATAAGGTAAAAAAAATATTTAATCAAAAAGTTGGGCATACAGGCACATTAGATCCAAATGCTACAGGAGTGTTACCCTTGCTAATAGGCAAGGGTACACAGCTTTCTAAATATTTAATTAATCATGATAAAATATATGAAGTTGTGTTACAACTTGGGGTAAAAACAGATACAGCAGATAGCGAAGGAAATGTAATTCAAAAAAAAGAGGTAGATAAAACTGTTTTAAATAACCAATATATAGTAAATGTATTTAATACTTTTATAGGAAAACAAGAGCAAATTCCACCAATGTATTCTGCAATCAAAGTACAGGGGAAAAAATTGTACGAATATGCACGAGAGGGAAAAACAGTAGATGTTAAGCCTAGAACAATAGAAATATATAAAATAGAGTTATTAAATATAGATAATAATAATTGTAAAATTTCTTTTAAGGTACATTGTTCTAAAGGAACATATATTAGAAGCTTATGTGAAGATATTGCAAAAAGATTAAATACAGTAGGGTATATGGAATCTTTAAATAGAGTTCAAGTAGGCTGTTTTAATATAAAAGATGCTATAAGTATTGACTTTTTAAAAGAGAATTATGAAAATACAGAGTTTATAAAAAAGCATTTTATAACAATAGAAGATTTTTTTAATAAAAGTTCTAGCATTGTATTAGATAGCAGAAAATTACAATTGTTTTTAAATGGAGTAAAACTTACTTATGTATTACCAGATGGGTTATATAAAATATATGATAATGCAAATACATTTATTGGAATAGGAGTAATTGAAAATAAGCTTTTAAAAAGAGATATTATAATATAGAGAAGAGTATATCTTCTCTATAAATATTTTTTTAATGTTTCTACACTGTCTTCTTGCATTGTTACAAAATCGTCTAAAATTTGCTCAACATCTTTTTCTAAGTTTTTGTGTTGGTTTAATAGGCGGCGACCTTCTATTATTCCCATATTTGTTCCTTGCATTAGTAACTCAGAAATTTTAGAGTTGCTTTGGTCTTTTATTGTATTCATTTGTATGCCATACCATGTCATCATTTTATTCATTTTGTTTGTTTCGTGTGGTTCTTTTGAGCTATATTTTGCATATACTGTATTTACTCTTTTAGAAATTTCGTCATATTTTTTATACTCTGTGTCTAATACACTTCTAAATTTAGGGTCACCAACTTTTTCAGAAACAAATTCTATTGCATCCATTCCCATTGTAGCACCTTTGTTAACTTCGTCTAAAACATTTAAATTATTATTTTCCATAATCACTACCTCCATATATTAATAGTATTTACAGTTTTTTTGAAAATATAAAGACATAATATACCTGCAAAATATTTCCAAAAAATAATGCGAAACTATTGACACAAACTATACAAAATGGTAAAATAAATAAAATCGTTTAATAGAAAGTTAACTTCTAAAAGATTTTGATTTTTAACAAGTAAAAAAATTTAGTCAAGATATTATTTCTAGATTTTAAATCTTAATTTAAAGAAAAGTGAATATG
>CALXAW010000045.1 GCA_944386375.1 uncultured Clostridia bacterium | reverse complement strand
AACATTTATTTCAAATTAATTTTTCTTTATATTCTACTAAATTTTTTGAGCTTCCGCAAAAGATGCAATTTGGCTCAAATTTTTTTAATATTATAGAAGAACCTTCAACATAAATTTCGATAGGGTCTTTTTCCTTGATGTCAAACTTGTTTCTTAATTCTATTGGAATAACGACCCTACCTAGTTCATCAACCTTTCTTACGATGCCTGTAGACTTCATAACAATTTCCTCCTTAAATTCACAAAATTCGACTACATTTTTCTCTTATAATATACCACACTTTAAATTAAAGGTCAATAAAAATTGCACATATTTTTAAATTTTTTTGAATAAAATTTAAAAGTAAAGGAGTAAGTATGTTAAATTTCATTTGGCCAGCATTTATTATAGTGTCATTTGTATATGCTTTTTTGTCTGGAAATATAGCAAATGTAAACAATTCTATATTTGAATCTACAGAAAGTGCAGTGCAATTATCTATAAATTTATTAGGTACAATATGTTTATGGAATGGAATAATGGAAATAGCGACTAAAACAAGTATGATAGCCAAGCTTACAAATTTATTGCAACCAATAATAAGATTTTTATTTCCAGAAATAAGAAAAAATGACAAAGTTAAAAAAGAAATATCAATGAATATTATAGCAAATCTTTTTGGACTTGGGAATGCAGCAACTCCAACAGGATTAAAGGTTATGAAAACATTGCAAAAAGATAATCCTAAAAAAGATACTTTAACAAATTCTATGGCAATGTTTATAGTAATAAATACGGCTTCGTTAGAGCTTATACCAACAACAGTAATAGCAGTAAGAAGTTCAATGGGGTCACAAAATCCAACACAAATTTTACTACCAGTATGGTTTGCCACAATAATTGCACTAATTACAGCAATAATACTAACAAAAATATTTATAAAAAGGAGTAAATAATTTTGAGTATTATAAATTATATGTCAAATGCAGCAATGCCAATAATAATATTACTTATTATAATATATGGGCTAGTAGAAAAAAACAAAGTATTTGATTCTTTTTTAATAGGTGCAGAAGAAGGAATAAAAATTGTGTTAAAAATTTTTCCAACATTAGTTGGATTATTTGTTGCGGTTGGGGCATTACGAAGCTCTGGAATATTAGATTTAGTAATAGGTTTAATGAGCCCTGTAATTAATGTATTGCAAATACCTAGCGAAATTATGCCACTTGCATTATTAAGGCCAATATCTGGTAGTGCATCTCTTGCTGTGGCAACAGATATTTTAGAGCAATATGGTGTAGATACATCAATAGGACTAATTGCTTCAACTATAATGGGCTCAACAGAAACTACATTATATACAATTGCAATTTATACAGCTTGTGTTGGTATAAAAAACATAAGGTTTGTTTTGTGGGCAGCATTAATTGCAGACATAGTTGGAATGATTGCATCAGTTGTTATATGGAGATTTTTAGGTGTATAATGTTAAATTTGGTTTAATTAGGGGGATTTATGTAAAATTCGTCGAATATTATAATTGGGTATTTTTTGTTAAATAGAAAAAAGTAAATTTTCATATTTAATAAAAAACAATGTAATTATTTAGTATAAAAAGGCAAAATAAAATTAAGAAAGAGAGGCAAAAATGATACGCTATAGTGATGAAATATTAGATGAAATAAGACAGTCAAATGATATAGTAGATATAGTATCACAATATGTACATTTAAAAAGAAGTGGTAGAAACTTTTTTGGTTTATGTCCATTTCATAACGAAAAATCGCCTTCTTTTTCTGTTTCACCAGATAAACAAATATTTCATTGCTTTGGATGTGGAGTAGGGGGCAATGTATATACTTTTATAAGCAAAATAGAAGGGGTAAGCTTTAGAGAAGCGGTAGAGATTTTAGCACAAAGAGCAAATATACAATTACCCAAATTAGAAAGTCAGGGAGATAATGCAAAAGAAGAATTAAAAGCAAAAGTATATAAAGTAAATAAATTTGCAGCAGATTTTTATCATCAAAATTTATACAAGCCTACTTCAAAAATAGCACAAGAATATATAAAACAAAGAAAATTAAATAATAAAACATTAATAGCATTTCAAATTGGCTTTTCTGGAAAATTTGACGAATTATATAAGGCATTAAAAAAAGAAGGGTTTAATGACCCAGAAATTTTAGAGTCAGGCTTAGTAAATAAAAACGATAGAGGTATGTATATAGACAGATATAGAAATAGATTAATGTTTCCAATTTGTGATGTTAGAGGCAGAGTAATAGCATTTGGTGGCAGAGTTTTAGACAATTCAAAACCCAAATATATAAACTCACCAGAAAATGTAGTATATAGCAAAGGAAGACACCTTTTTGGATTAAATGTAGCAAAAAAAGAGCATATAAAAGACCTATTAATAGTAGAAGGATATATGGATGCAATATCACTACACCAAAGAGGTATAACAAATGTTGTTGCTGCATTAGGTACAGCACTTACACAACAACAAGGTTGGTTACTTAGAAAAAATGCAGAAAAAGTAATATTGGGTTTTGACTCAGATGGAGCAGGACAAACTGCAACAATGAGGTCACTAGAAATTTTGCAAAATATGGGTTGTGACATACGTGTATTACAAATGAGTGGAGCAAAAGACCCAGATGAATATATTTTAAAATTTGGTGTAATAAGATTTCAAAAACTTATGCAAGAAGCAATATCTTTAATCGAATTTAAAGTTAAAATGTTCAAAAAAGACTTAAATCTAAATAATGCAAATGATAAAATAAAATTTTTAAATAATATTGCAAAATTAATATCTCAAATTGACAGTATAATGGAACGAGAAGTATATATAGAAAAAATAGCTCAAACATATGATATTTCAAAAGAAGCAATATATGCACAAGTAAATAAAATTAAATATGCAAATAAAAGTGGAGAAAAGCAGTTAAATAAAGCAAGACCAGTAGTAAAACATATAAATCTACAAGAAAATGAAGTTTCAGAAGTAGTAAAAAATAGAGAAAATACAATACTTTCAATTTTAATTAATAAAAAATTAGAAGCATATAAAAAACTAAAAGATAAAATAACAGTACAAGATTTTAAATATAACTTAAATAAAAATATTTTAGCAAAACTGTATGAAGAGTTTGAAAAAGGAAATAGTAATATTAACAATATTTTAGATAATTTTGACGAACAAACCAGAAACCACATAACAATGATAATGGCATATGATTTAGAAATAGAAAATGTGGACAAGGCAATAAATGATATATTAATAACATATGAAAAAGAAAAGCTAGAAACCAAGAAAAACCAAGTTATTGAGCAATTAGAAAACGAAACAAATATAGACGAAAAGAAAAAACTAGAAAAAGAATTAGGCAATATAATTATTCAATTAGCAAAAATTAAATAGGGGTGAATTTAATGAAATCAAAAAAAGAAGAAGAAAAAATAGACAAAAAAGAAATAGAAGAAACAAAAAAAGTAAAAAAAGAAACCAAAAAGACTAAAAAAGAAGAACAAGTTAAAGATAAAAAAGAAGAAAATACAAAGAAAAAGGCAGTAAAAAAAGAAGTGGTAGAATTACCAGAAAATAAAGAAGAACCTAAAAAAGAAGAAAGCGAAATAGAAGACCTAGAAGCAGAAAAAAGAAAGCAAAAAGTAAATAATATAATAAAAAAAGCAAAAGAAAAGGGTAAAATAACATATGGAGAGTTAGCAACCGAATTAGACGACATCAACCCAGACCAAATAGATAAAGTATTTGACGAATTTGAAAAAATGGGTGTAGATTTATTAAAAGACGATTTTGAGGACGAGCCAAATGAAGAAGACTTAAAAGAAGTAGAAGACTTAAAATTAGACGAAATAACAGACACAAATTATGATGGAATAAATGTAGACGACCCAGTAAGAATGTATTTAAGAGAAATAGGTAGAATCCCACTTTTAACATATGAACAAGAACTAGACTTAGCTAAAAAGATATTAAAAGGAGACGAAGAAGCAAGACAACAATTAGCAGAATCTAATTTAAGATTAGTAGTAAGTATTGCAAAAAAATATGTTGGAAGAGGTATGCTATTTTTAGACCTAATACAAGAGGGAAATATGGGGCTAATAAAAGCAGTAGAAAAATTTGATTATACAAAAGGATTCAAATTTAGCACATATGCAACTTGGTGGATAAGACAAGCAATAACAAGAGCTATTGCAGACCAAGCAAGAACAATTAGAATACCAGTTCATATGGTAGAAACAATAAATAAACTAATTAGAACATCTAGGCATTTATTGCAACAATTAGGTAGAGAACCATCACCAGAAGAAATAGCAAAAGAAATGGAAATACCAGTAGAAAAAGTAATGGAAATACAAAAAATAGCACAAGACCCAGTTTCATTAGAGACCCCTATTGGAGAAGAAGATGACAGTTTTTTAGGAGACTTTATACCAGATGACGACTCACCAGCACCACATGATTCTGCAGCATATACTTTACTTAAAGAACAACTAGAAGAAGTAATGGGAACACTTACTCCAAGAGAAGCAAAAGTATTAAAACTAAGATTTGGATTAGAAGACGGAAAGGCACGTACATTAGAAGAAGTTGGTAGAGAGTTTGAAGTAACAAGAGAAAGAATACGTCAAATAGAAGCAAAAGCACTAAGAAAATTAAGACACCCAAGTAGAAGTAAAAAATTAAAAGATTATATGGGATAATAACAGTAGTAAAGAGAGGTGTGTACAAATGACAACCATAGATAATATAAAAAGTTTTTTTGATAATATAACATTAGAGATTGTAATAGATGTATGGATTGCAATAGCAATAATATTGCTTTTTAGAATTTTTAGTGGACCACTTTCATATATAATAATTAAGATGTTTAAATTAAAAGAAAAAGATTCTAAAAAAATAAAAAATAATGCTTTTTATGATCCGCTTAAATCATTTTTTGGATTTTTAGGCTTATATTTAGCAATAGTGTTTTTAAGTGCTCCACTAGGCATAAGCCAAGAAATAATGAACATAATTACAAAAGCATTTAAAATAATAATTATATTAACAACAGCAACCGGACTTGCTAAAAGTATAACAACAAAATCTAATTTTATATTAAAATTAAAAGAAAAATCATCTAAAAATATAGATAAAAATACAGTTGTAATTATAGTAAAAATAATAAAAATTGCAATATATTTATTTGCAACATTTTTAGTAATAACAGAATTAGGATATAACCTAAATGGACTAATTACAGGACTAGGAATAGGAAGTGTTGTAATTACACTTGCAGCACAAGATACTGCTAAAAATCTTATAGGTGGTGTAACAATATTTTTAGATAGACCATTTAAAATAGGAGACTTTATAAAAGTAGGAGAATTTCAAGGAACAGTAGAAGATATTACATTTAGAAGTACAAGAGTACGTACATTAGATAATTCTGTACTATATATACCAAATGCGCAAATGTCGTCATCTACGGTAATAAATACAAGCCAAAAAATAAAAAATAGATACAGAAATACAATAATAATAGAAAGAGAAACTTCACTACATAAGGTAGAAATATGTAAAAACAAAATTGTAAATAGCATAAAAGAAGTAGATGGTGTAATAGTAGACAGTGTATATGCACGAATTACAAATGTATCACAAAATGGTATAGAAATGCTAATAGATTGTTTTGTAAATACTACAGATGACCTAGAATTTTTAGAGGTTAAAGAAAACATTAATTATGTAGTAATGGAAATATTAAAAAATGAAAATATAAATTTAGCATAAACATAAAAGTGGCTGTGCATCGTTGTAGCGTAGAAACTTTTATACAATAAGAAGTTATACATTTGTATAACTTCTTAATAAATATAGAAGTTGTTTTTTCCATACTAATCCGAAAGTAATACTTTCGGATTAGTATAAAAGTCGCTATGCTCCAATGTTTAACAAGTTATTTATGTAAAATTACAAAAACAATTCACAAAATAGACATAATTATATTATATAATAAATGCAATAAAAAACGAGGAGTGATACCATGAACGAAACAACAATACTAATTGCAGATGACGAATCTAGAATGAGAAAATTAATAAAAGACTTTTTAAAAGCAAAACAATATACTATTTTAGAAGCAGAAGATGGAGAAAGGGCAGTAGAAGTATTTGAAGAAAACAAAGATAAAATAAATCTTGTATTATTAGATGTAATGATGCCAAAATTAGATGGTTGGTCAGTGTTACGTCATATAAGACAAGACTCAAAAGTACCAGTAATAATGCTAACAGCAAGAGGCGAAGAACAAGACGAATTATTTGGCTTTGAACTTGGTGTAGATGAATATATATCTAAACCATTTAGCCCTAAAATATTAGTAGCAAGAATAGGAGCAATTTTAAAAAGAGTACAAGGAGACGAAAAAGAAGCTAAAAATTATGGTGGAATTGTTATAGACCAAGAAGGAAGAACAGTAACAGTAGATGGTAAGCCAATAGAATTAAGTTTAAGAGAATACGAATTATTAAAATATTTATTAGATAACGAAAATGTTGCACTTTCAAGAGATAAAATATTAAATAATGTATGGAACTATGACTATTATGGAGATTCAAGAACAATAGACAGTCACATAAAAAAAATAAGACATAAATTAGGTAAAAAAGGAAAATACATAAAAACAATGAGGGGAATAGGTTATAAATTTGAAGTAAAGTAAAATTTGCAATAACTATTTCTGAAAGGAATATAAGCAGGCATGAAAAAATTTAAAGACAGTTTTAAATCTGTACGAGTAAAATTATTTTTAATAATGAGTGTAATAGTATTACTTGTAATAACATTTTTAATTTTAGTTAATAATGTAATTTTTGAAACATTTTATTTATATAGCAAAAAAAATACATTAAAAAATCTATATGAACAAGTAAACGATTTTTACAATAATAATTACACACAAATAGAAATAGAAGATAAATTAGATAATAAAGTTATAAATAATAATATAGAAGTTTTAATAAAAAATGATGAACAAACTGTATATTCTTCTAGTAGATATTTATTCTCAAACTTTGCAGAAATGGGAAAAATAATTACAGTATATCCAGATAGAAATGAAAGTATTCTAGAAACAACAGACAATATGTTAATACGAATTGCACGAGACACAACAAATAATGTAAACTATTTGTTTTTATCAGGTAAATTAGACAATGGCTATACAATCTATATTAGAATGCCAATTACAATGATACACGAAAGTGTAGAAATATCAAACCAGTTTTTATATTTAATAGCAGGTTTTGTAATAATTATAGCAGGTGTGCTAGTTTCGTACATATCTAGAAGATTTACTAAACCTATTTTAGAATTAAATGATATAGCTAAAAAAATGTCAAATTTAGATTTTAGTGCAAAATATCAAGAGACAGATGCAGATGACGAAATAAATGACTTAGGTAGAAGTATAAACACAATGTCAGAAAAGCTAGAGAAAACAATAAAACAATTAAGAAGTACAAATTTAGAACTAGAAAAAGACATAGAAGAAAAATCAAAAATAGACGAAATGAGAAAAAGTTTTATATCAGATGTATCACATGAGCTAAAAACCCCAATAGCACTTATACAAGGATATAGTGAAGGGCTTTTAGAAAATGTAAATACAGACGAAGAAAATAGAAAATTTTATGCAGAAGTAATATTAGACGAAACAAATAAAATGGATAAACTAGTAAAACAATTATTAGAATTAATGAAATTAGAATATGGAAAAAGAGAATTTAATAATCACGTATTTAACTTAGTAGAATTAGAAAAAGAAGTATTACGAAAATCAACAGTAATGTTAGAAGAAAAAAATATTCAAGTAGAATTTGACGAAAAACAACAAATAAATGTATATGCAGATGACTTTTACATTGAGCAAGTTATAACAAACTATATAACAAATGCTATAAAATATGCTAAACCAATAGATGGAATTAAAAAAATAAAAATAGAAAATGAAGTAAAAATAGAAAAAAATATAGTTAGAGTAAAAATATTTAATACAGGAGACAACATAAAAGAAGAAACACAAAATAGAATTTGGAATAGATTTTATAAAAGTGACGAGGCACGTACAAGGACAGATGGTAGCACAGGAATTGGTCTTTCAATAGTAAAAGCAATAATGAATAACTATAAAAAAGATTATGGTGTGCTAAACAAACAAAATGGTGTAGAATTTTACTTTGAACTAGACTTACATATGGGAGAAGAAACAGAAAAAACAAGTTAGATAAATAGGTTAGAGTAAAGTAAATGTAGTAAAAATTGCATACAATTACTTTACTCTACTATTATACAATAGGAAAGTCATACTTTCCTATTGTATAAAAGTCGCTACGCTCCAAAAGGATAGATAATAGTAAAATTGACAAAATTTACATAAAGTGATATCATATAAATATAGTGCAAATGCACTAAATACATTATTTTAAGTTGAGAAGATATTCTCACACCAATAATTTAGGGAGGACTCATTATGAAAAATGCAACATTAGAAACCCGGAAGCAAGAAGCAGTACAAACAAATGAACCACGAGTTACGCTAGACATTAAGAAAATTACAAGCAATCAAAAGTTAATCGCTTCAATGGATACATATGTATTTAATAAAGCGATGTTTAGAAGACAAAAGGTTAAAAGCGAAATAGCAGAGATTCCAGCAAAAAAAGTAAATAAAGAAGAGTTGCTACTAGCTAGATTAAGTGGTAATCCAATTTTTATTTACAAAAAACATGATGATGTTTATGTAGCAGAACTTGTTGGAGAACTTAAAGGGGTAGCGAGCGAAAATAGTAAACATGAGTGTTCAAATATAAAATACACATGTAAAAGACTGTCAGCACTTAGTGATGAACAGGGAGGCTGTGAAAAGGTTAGAGACAAAAATAAATACATTGAAAATTATGATTGGATAGAAGAAGGTTATCAAACCTTTAATACAGAAAACAATCTATTCATTGTATTAAAATGTCAACACTGCGTACCGATAATGAATAAATAAGGTATTGCTCTAACATTGCTTCTAATTGCAATTATTGGTTTAACAAAAAAAGTCGGATTTATTAGTATAAATTCGACTTTTTACTACTAATCCGAAAGTATTACTTTCTGATTAGTAGTAAAGTCGCTTCGCTCCAGCGTTGCACACAATTTTACTTGCGTAAAATTGGCGCGCGAACAAATACGCGATATGTAACTATGCTAAAATGTTAAAATATCTTAATCACATCGCTTTTGTTCTATTAATCCGAAAGTATTACTTTCTGATTAGTAGTAAAGTCGCTTCGCTCCAGCGTTGCACACAATTTTACTTGCGTAAAATTGGCGCTCGAACAAATTTACGGAAAGCCAACGAAAAAGTTATAAATGTCGCTAATGAAATGGCTTTCCGATTTGTTCTACTAATCCGAAAGTCATACTTTCCAACGTTTTTAGGAAACAAGATTTTTGGAGCAAGTCACATACAAGTTACGAACCATGTTCTCTTTCTAGAAATATTATAGAATAAATAAAAATAATTTTCAATATTTATACAAAATAAATTCAAAAAAAATGGAATTGGACAGTTTTTTTGGAATAAATATTGATAAAAAAATATTTTTAGTATATACTATTAATAGTTTATTAAAGGAGATATGTCATGGAAATTGAAAGAAATTATTATTTAAATAAATTAATATCTAAAAAAGAAAATAAACTTATAAAAATAATTACTGGTATTAGAAGAAGTGGTAAATCATACTTGCTTGATCCAATTTTTAAGAACTATTTACTAGAAAGTGGTGTTAAAGAAAATCACATTATAAAATTAGAATTAGACTCTATTGAGAATGAAGAATATACTAACCCCAAAAAACTTTATGAATATATTATGAATAAAGTAACTGATAACAATACTTACTATATTATTTTAGACGAAATACAAAAAGTAGATAATTTTGAAAGTGTTTTAAATAGTTTTTTAAGAAAAGCGAATTTAGATGTATATGTAACAGGAAGTAATTCTAAATTTTTGTCTTCAGATATAATTACTGAATTTAGAGGTCGTGGTGATGAGATAAAAGTTTATCCTCTAAGCTTTTCTGAGTT
>CALXAW010000044.1 GCA_944386375.1 uncultured Clostridia bacterium | reverse complement strand
CTCTTTTGCACAAAAAAGTCCCCAAATTCAATTTTAGGACTACAAAAATGAAAAGAGGTGTAGTTTTATGGCAGGAAGACCAAGAGAGCCTATAAATTTGATTATGGCTAAAGGAAAAAAGCATTTGACTAAGGCAGAGATAGAAGAAAGGCAAAGTACAGAAATAACAACAGACCATACAAATGTTAAACCGCCAGAATACTTAAATGAAGAAGAAAAAAATGAATTTTACAGAATATCACAAATACTGCTAGATATAGGAATTATAACTGAGTTAGACGAAGATTGTCTAGCTCATTATTTAATTTCTAATACAAGTTATATAAAGTACACTAAAAAAATAAGAGAACTAGAAGATTTATTACTAGAAGCAAAAAAAATAGACAAAAAGAATAAAATAAAATCCGAAATAGATTTATATTTAACTTATCAAGCCAGAGCATTAAAACAATGTAGAGCATGTGCAAATGACATGGGACTATCAATATCTTCAAGAGCCAAATTAGTTATGCCTAAACCTAAAGAACCACCAAAAGAAAACAAATTTACTAAATTTAAGGTGATTTAATGATTGATCGCGTAACAGAATATGCCAAAAAAACAATAGATGAAAACAAAATGGGAGAATTGCATATTCTTGCATGTAAAAGACATCTTGAAGACTTAAAAAGACAAGGAACAAAAGATTTTCCTTATATATGGGACCCAGAAAAATCAGAAAGAATTTTGCAATATGCTGAAACATTAACAATTGGAGAAGGCTTTGAGAAGAAGCAAGTAAAACTTGTTGGTGGACAAATATTTGATTTTGGTTGTCCTTTTGGTTGGTTAAAATTAAACGGGAAAAGACGCTTTAGACGTTCTTATAAATCTATGGCTAGACAAAATGGAAAGTCATTTGAAAATGGTATAAAAGGTACATATATCGCAGGTTTTAGTGGTTATAATTATGGAAAATTATTCACAGTAGCAACAAAAAAGAGACAAGCAAGAATTGCCTGGGAAGAAATGAAAAAATTTATAGAAGCGGACGAAGATTTACAAGAATTATTTGAAATAAAAGATTATAAATCTCTTATAATTTCTAATGATACAAAATCTACAATAGAAGCATTGTCAAAAGAGGGAGGACTTGATGAGGGATTTAGAGCAATATTTGCTTCAATAGATGAATATCACCAACACCCAGATGCAAAAACATATAAGGCTATATATAATGGAACCAGAGCACTTGAAGAAACATTAATTAGTATAATAACAACAAGAGGAGACAAATTAAACAGTGCTTGTTTTGAAATGGACCGATATTGTATTAACATTTTAAAAGGAATAGCAACAGCAGAGGATTTTTTTGTTGATATTTATGCACTTAATGAAAAAGATGATATATTTAATCCCCAAAATTTAATAAAAGCTAATCCTTATTTAGCTGCTACAGAACAAGGTTTAGAGAATTTAATAACAGATATGAATACAGCTAGAGATATGGGAGGAAGTGAACTGAGAGACTTTATGACGAAGTCTCTTAATTTATGGGTACAAAACACAGAAGATAAATTTATAAGCCCTCAAAAATGGAAAAAATGTGAGTCTGAATTAGAATTAAAAGACTTAGAAGGTAAAAAATGTTATGTAGGATTAGACTTATCAAGTGGTGGAGACTTAACAACTTTAGCGATTGAAGTACCACTAGAAGATGAAGAGTTTTTTATTTATACACATTCCTTTATGCCAAGAGCAAGAATGGAAGAACATGTAACAACAGATATAGCACCTTATGATTTGTGGGAAACAGAAAACTTAATAACAGTAACAGGTGGACAATCTACATATAAAAATGATTACAAGTTTATAATAAAATATTTAAAAGATATTATAGAAGAATATGATTTGGAACTACAAGGAATAGGATATGATCCTCACAACGCAGATGGATTTTTAGGGGATTTGGAAGAATTTGGAGTACCACTTTTAGAAATAAAACAATCTGCTAGATTTTTACATGACGGAACAGAAGATATGCAGTTAAGTATTGAATCTAAAAAAATAAAATATAACAAAAAAGAAGAATTATTAAGTTATAGTGTTTCTAATGCTAAAATAGTAAAAAACAGTTTTGGAGAGAAAAAAATAGACAAAGAAAAGAATGCTAAAAATAAAAGAATAGACCCTGTTGATGCTATGATAGATGCACATATAACACAAATGAAGTTAAAAGAAGAAGAAACAGTAGATTACAACAAAGAAATGGAAGATTATTTACAAACAATGTGTTGGAATAGGAGGTAAAAGTGAAACTTAAAGAACGAATAAAGACAGCTTACAGAATATTAACGAATAAAACAAGTCAAGACATAGAAATGCAACAGCTAATTGATTTTCTTGGATTACGTGGAACAAAAGAAAAAGCATTATCTGAAGCGACTTATTTTGCTTGTCTAAAAGTTTTAAGTGAATCGGTAGGAAAATTGCCATTAAAATTATTACAACATAATGAAGATGGAGGAGTCATTACTGCAAGAGGACATCCCCTTTATTTTGCTTTACACGATAGACCAAATCCTTATATGACTTCAACAACATTTTGGTCTACAATGGAACAAAACAGGAATCATTATGGAGATGCCTATGCATGGATAAAAGGGGCAGGTAAAAAAACGACATTATGGATTTTACCATCTGATGAAGTGGAAATTTGGTATGACAATAATAAAATATTAAGTGATTTACCAGATATTTATTATATATATTCGCATGGAGGGAAATTATATAAATTTTCTTCTGAACAGATAATACATTTAAAAACATCAAACAGTTTTGATGGAATAAAAGGAATACCTGTTAGAGAACAGTTAAAATCTACTATTACAGGAAACATAAAATCTCAAAAGATGTTAAATCAGATGTATAAAAGTGGTTTTACAGCTAAGGCTGTAGTTCAATATACAGCTGACTTAACAGGAGACAACTTAAAAAAGTTTAAAGAGATGATAGAAGATTTTGCAGGAAGTGATTTAGACGATGAAGAGGTTAAAAATATAATTCCAATTCCAGTTGGAACCACACTAACGCCTTTAAATGTCAATTTAGCTGATAGTCAATTTATTGATATTAAAAAATATAGTGCTTTACAAATAGCATCTGCTTTTGGAATAAAACCCAACCAGATTGGTGATTATGAAAAATCTAGCTATGCTAGTTCAGAATCGCAACAATTAAGTTTTTATGTAGATACAATGTTGTACATATTAAAACAATATGAAGAAGAATTGAATTATAAACTTTTATCAAGAGAAGAAATAGATAATGGATATTATTTTAAATTTAATGTAGCAGTTATATTAAGAGCAGATTTAAAAACACAGATAGAGACACTAAGCAAAGCAGTGTCTAGTTTTATATATACTCCAAATGAAGCAAGAGCTTTATTAGATAAGCCTGCTATGCCAGGTGGAGACAAACTGCTTGGAAACGGTGCTAGTATTCCTGTTGAATTGGCAGGAACACAATATACAAATAATCTTGAAGGAAAGGAGGAAGAAAAACAATGGATGGAAAGGACATTAGAGAATATACTGACAAAGTTGTTGAAACAGGTGTAATTTGCAAATCAGTAGGAGTTGAAAATCAAGAAGTTACAGACGAAGAACTTAGAAAAATTAACAAATTTACACTAACTCCTTTAAAAGCAGAAGAAGTATTCACATTTAAATTAATAATGGGAGATAATGAATTAGATGATAGAAATTATGAACCATTTAATTTGAATGCTTTAAAAGATTTACAAAAATTATACATTGGGAAAACAATGATAAAAGATCATAGAAGAACAGCAGACAATCAGATTGCAAGAGTATATGACACAGAGTTGCAACAAGATTCAAGTAAAACAACTGGTTCTGGGGAGCTATATACAAAATTAATTGCAAAATGTTATATGGTTAAAACTGAAAAGAATGCAGATTTAATCTCTGAAATAAAAGCAGGAATTAAAAAAGAAGTTTCTACAAGTTGTAAACCAAAACATGCTTTTTGCTCAATTTGTGGTGTAGACAATATGAAAAATTATTGTTCACATTATTGGGGTAAAGAGTATGAAACTCAAAATGGTAAAAAAATATGTTATTTTACGCTAGATGGAGCAAAAGAAGCTTATGAAGTATCTTTTGTAGCAGTTCCAGCACAGCCACGAGCAGGAACTACTAAAAATTATGGTGGCACAGAAATTGAAAAAGAAAAAAATAAAAATAATGAAGAAGCGGAAATTGATTTAAAAATCAAAAATCTAGCTTCTTATTTATTTACAGAAAAAGAAAAAATGGAGGGTTAAAAATTATGAATAAAAAAATGAGAGAATTATTAGCAAAAATAGAAGCTAAACAAGAATTAGCAAAAGGATATACAGACGGAGAAAACAAAGATTTAGAAAAAGCAAAGGCAGTTTTAGAAGAAATTGATAAATTAAAAGAAGAATATGAAATTGAAAAAAGAATATTTGAAAATGAAAAAGAGTCTGCACAATTAAACGATGAAGATGTAGCAAATATAGAAAAAAATATAGCAAATAAAAAAGAGGATAAAGATGAAGAAAAAAGTTCAACAAAGGCTTTTGCAACAGCTGTAAAAAATATGGTAGACAAGACATTAAATGAGGGTGTTGCAGAAAGTGGAGGATATACTGTACCTGAAGATATTGTTACAAAAGTTGAAAGATTAAGAGAAACAAAAGAGTCTCTAATTGATTTAGTTACTGTAAAAAAAGTAAAAACAAACAAAGGACAAGAAACATTTAAGAAAAGAAGCCAAATAACTGGATTTACATCTATTGGCGAGGGAGGAAAAATTCCTAAAACAGGCAAAATTCAATTCTCAAGAATCAAATGGGAAATTAATAAATACGGAGGCTATATGCCAGTTACAAATGAATTACTAGAAGATTCTGATGAAGATATTGAGTCTTTTATGACAGAATGGTTAGCAGATGAATCAAGAGTAACTAGAAATAATATAATTTTAGCTGTAATTGCATTAAAGAGCCAAGTTAAATTTGAAGGATTAGATGATATCAAAAAAGCATTTAATGTTACATTAGGAAGTAAATTCAAATCTACATCAAAATTAATAACAAATGATGATGGATTACAATATTTAGATACTTTAAAAGACGAAAATGGTAGATATTTATTACAACAAAACCCAGCAAATCCAATGGAATTAAGATTATGTGCAGGTTCAACTATTATACCAATAAAAACATATTCAAATGATACTATTCCAACTAAAGAAAACAAAATTCCAATGATTGCAGGAGATTTAAAAGAAGCTATAAAATTCTACGATAGAAGACAAATTTCTTTATTAGCATCTCAAGTTGCTAGTGTTGGAACAGGAGATGACGCAATAAATGCTTTTGAAGAAGACATGACTTTAATTAGAGGTATCGAAAGAGAAGATGCTGAAATGAGAGATGACGAAGCATTTGTAAATGGATATATCGAAATAGCTACAACTCCAAGTGTGTAGGAGGGATTTAAATGACATACAATGAGTTAAAAAATGTTGATATTAATCAACTGATTACTCAAACAGATTTGCTTAAATTAGCAAAAGAATGTTTAAGTATTGTGGACAGTTCTACATTAAAAGATAAAGAGATCACAATGCTTATTGAGTCTGCAATTGAAGATCTACAAAGACTAGAAATAGATGTGCAAGAACATATACAAGACAATTTGGTAAAAAACACAATTATAATCTATGTCAAAGCTCATTTTGGAGATGGAGATATAAACAAAAGAATTGAATATTTAAAAAGATATAAATCAAATTTAAGAGAATTGCAATTTTCGGAAGAATATAGAAAGAAAGAGGTAGATAGCAATGCGTGATGTTAGTTGCAAGTTGTTATCTACAACTTATATAAAAAATGGCAAAGGCATACAAATTCCTGGTGAAACAATAGAAACAGAAATACCAATTATAGATGAAGAAGATATTTATTCTAATGAGTATTATCAAGCCAATCAATTGGGATATAAACCAAGTTTAAGACTAATTATAAGTATTTTAAATTATAACAATCAAGAGGAATTAATTTATATGAATACTAAATATTCAATAATTCGTGTTCAAAAAAAAGATGAAGATAAGCTTATTCTTGTGTGTGAAAGGAAAATCAAAAATGTCTAGTTCTATAAAAATAAGTGATTTGCAAAAAGAAGTGATGGAATATTTAGAAAATTATGTTGAAGATATTGAAGAAGAAGTTAAAGAGACTACTGATAAAATATCTAAAGAAGCGGTTCAAGAATTAAAAAAAGATTCACCTCGAGGTAAAGGAACAAGGAAAAATCCTTATTGGAAAGGTTGGACAGACACTAAAGTTAGTAAAGGCAGAAAATATTCCAGAAAAATACACAATAAAACCAATTATCAATTGACTCATTTATTAGAGAATGGACATGCTACCAGAAATGGTGGAAGAACAAAAGCACAGCCACATATAAGACCTGTGGAAGAAAAATACACTAAATTATATGAAAAAGAATTAAAAAAAGCAATAACAAGGAGGTCTAATTAATGAAAAACTTAGATGAACTAGCAAAAAGATGTGAAAAAGAAAATATACAATATGCTTATGGAGTTTTTCAAAAGCCAGTTAGTCCTCCACATCTAATAGCTTTAGAAACAGATACAGATAACTTTATGGCAGACAACAGAGTTTTTAACAGAAAAGGAACAATACAGTTAGATTTAACAATGGATTATATAGACTTTGATTTGATAGACAAAGTCGAAAACAAAATTTTATATGATGTATGTTGGAATAAAACAGATACAACTTATTTGTCAGACGAAAAAATTTGGCAGGTAAGTTATTTTTTTGAAATTTAAAAAATAGGAGGAATTTAAAATGGCAGAAAAGAACAAAGTAAAATTTGGACTAAGTAATGTTCATGTTGCTAAAATGATTAAAGGAGAAGATGGTGTAATTACATATGATACACCTTTTAAAATACCAGGTGCAGTAAATTTAAGCTTAGATGCAGAGGGAGATAATGAGCCATTTTATGCAGATAATATCAAGTTCTTTGAAAGTTTTGCAAATAATGGATATTCTGGGGAACTTGAAATAGCAAAAATACCAGATGAATTTTTAAAAGAAATTTTAGGACAAAAAATTGATTCTATTGGAGGAGTTTTAGAGAACATAAATGATAAAATTACACCATTTGCATTTATGTATCAAATTGAAGGAGATGTAACAGGAACTAGATTTTGTTATTATAACGCAACAGTGTCTAGACCATCAACTGAAGCTTCAACTACAGAAGATACAAAAACACCTAATACAGATACATTATCTATTACAACTTCTGCAAGAGAAGATACAGGAGATGTAAGATATAAATTAGCATTGTCTGATACAAACAAAACAGAATATAATGCATTCTTTACCACAGTACCAGAGCCAAAAGACAAAGCATCAGTATAGAGTTTTTCTATACTGATTTTTCGATTTTTTAGAAAGGAATAAAACAATGAAAAAAATTAATATATGCGGAAAAGAATTTGATATTGATTGTAATGCTTTTACATATTTGGAATATAAACGAAAATTTAAAAATAACGGAATCTTTAAGGATTTTGAAACAATTAATAATTTTACGAATATGCAAATTTTAGCAACTGCTGATTTAAAGAAAAAAAATCCAAACATAAGTGAAGTTGAGATAATAAAAGAGACATCTAAAATGATGATATCTTATTTAGATGATTACATAGAAGCAATAACAAGAATCGGATATATTTGTTGTTATACAGCAAATCAAAACATTGGAGAGTATGAAGATTGGCTAAAAGGATTAGCGAGAATAAACACAAATGATTTATGGATTGTTGAGGTAACGGAAGTTGCCGTAAATTGCTTTTGTGGACAAGAAGGTATTTCAAGAACTTGAAAAAATTGAAACTAGCAATAAAAAAAGTATTTTCCCAGAACATGAGTTTTTGACAGCATGTTTAAGAATTGGTTTAAAAATAGAAGATTTAAAAATTTTAACATACATAGACGTGTTAAAAATCTTTATAACAATTTTTAACAACAATGAAAAGGAAGAAAAAACAGGTACGAGAATTGCTACTAAAAAAGATATTGAAAAAATGGTGGCAATGATGTAGGAGGGAAAAATGGCAGGAACAATTAAGGGAATAGTAGTTGAAATTGGTGGAGACACCTCAGGTTTGCAAAAAGCTTTAAGTAAAGTTAACTCTGCTACATCTAGTTTAAGCAAGGAACTTAAAGGAGTAAATTCTTTACTTAAGCTAGATCCGTCTAACACACAAATGCTTACTCAAAAACAAGAATTATTATCAAAAAGTATTGAAGAAACAGAAAACAAGCTAAAATTATTACATTCAACATATAACAGAGCTGTTGAATCAGAAGCCAATGGAGCTAAAATTTCAGAAGAAAATTGGAGAAACATTGAAAGAGAGATTGTTAATACAGAGAACAAGTTAAAACAACTGCAATTACAAGCAAGTAAATGGAATGAAGCAGGGAAAAGTATAGAAGCATTTGGAGATAAAGTAAAAAATATATCAGGGAAAATAGATAATTTAGGTACAACAATAACAAATACTTTAACATTACCAGTTTTAGCAATTGGAACGGCTGCAGTTACTACAGGCAATAATTTTGAGGCTCAAATGTCTAGAGTACAAGCTATATCTGGTGCTACTAAAGATGAATTAGATAAGTTAACAGAACAAGCAATTGAATTAGGAGCACAAACAAGTTTTAGTGCAAGTGAGGCTGCTGCAGGAATGGAAAATTTAGCAAGTGCAGGTTTTACAACTCAAGAAATTATGGAAGCTATGCCTGGTCTATTAGATTTAGCTGCATCAAGTGGTGCAGAACTTGCAACTGCATCAGAAATTGCAGCTAGTGCAATTAAAGGTTTTGGATTAGAAGCTAATCAGTCAACTCATGTGGCTGACATATTTGCAGAAGCGTCTGCTAGAACTAATGCACAAGTTGAAGACATGGGAGAAGCAATGAAATATGTTGCTCCTGTCGCAAAAACAGTAGGATTATCAATAGAAGAAACAGCAGCGGCAATAGGAATTATGTCTGACGCAGGAATAAAAGGAAGTCAGGCAGGAACTACACTCAGAAGTGGTTTAACAAGAATTGTAAAGCCAACAAAACAAGTTAAAGAAGCTATGGAGAAATTAAACGTTGAGTTTTATGATTCAGATGGAAAAATGAAGTCTTTAACAAAAATTATAGATGATTTGCAAAAAAACACTGAAGGTTTGACAGATGAGGTAAAAAATCAAGCTTTGGCACAAATTTTTGGTACAGAGGCATTATCTGGAATGTTAGCATTAGTCAATAGAGGATCTAAAGATTTATCAGACATGACTAAATCATTTGAAAAATGCGATGGTGCTGCACAAGAAATGGCAGATGTAATGTTGGATAATACTAAAGGAGCTTTAGAGAGTTTAAGTGGTTCTTTAGAGAGTGCAGGAATTGCAATGCAGCAGACATTAGGTCCTAAAATAAAAGATTTGGCAAAATGGATCCAAGATTTGGTAGATAAGTTCAATGGTTTATCTGATGAAGAAAAAGAAAATATAGTACAAACAGGATTGTTAGTTGCTGCAATAGGTCCAGCAATAAAAATATTAAGCAAATTAGGAAGCGGAATTGGGACAACTGTAAAAGCAGTAGGTACATTTTCACAAGCAATTGCAGTTTTAAAAACAGGAGCTGAATCAACAAATACTTCCGCAAATAATTTGGCTAAAGGGATAACAGCTTTATCAAATCCAGCAACATTAACAGCAGCTGCAATAGCAACAGCTGCAGGGGTAATTGCAATTTCAATAAAAAATGCTGAAAAAGATACTAAAGAAGCTTTTTCTAACATTGGTACTTCTGCAAGTGAATTTGTTTCTGGAATAGGCACAGCTAAAAGTCATTTAGAAGAGTTTAACAGTACTTTATTTGCTTCTTCCGAAGAACAACAAAAATTACAAGAGAATATGCAAGAAGTTCAAAATGGAATTACTCAAATATGTAAAACAGCTTCAGATGAGAGAAGAAATTATACTCAAGAGGAAATAACACAATTAGATGAATATTTCA
>CALXAW010000043.1 GCA_944386375.1 uncultured Clostridia bacterium | reverse complement strand
TTTTAATGATACGGCGACCACCGAGATCTACACTCTGTCCCAACACGACGCTCTGCCGATCTAATAGCAATGTTAACAGGCCAAAATGGAATATTAACTAATGCACAAAAAGCTAGAGAAGCAACATCACAAGCAGAGGCAGAAGAAAGAATAAATATGACATTAAATGCAATAAAAACAGAAATATTTGTACAACAAGTAGACGATAAGTCTTATAGTGGTTTAAATGGTAGTGCATTAGATTCAAGAATTACTGAAATTATGAAATTAGATTTAGGTAGCGATATAGTAGCAACTACAGATGCAGGTGAAACACAAGATGGAAAATATAGTTATGAATTATCTGGTAATACATTAACTATATATTATTATTCTACAGCAAATAATTTCACAACATCTGGTTCAATCAATCTTTCAGCAACAACGTCACAAGCTACAATTACACCAGCAACTAGTTCACAACTAAAAACATTATAAAATTATAATTATTAAATAAACAAAAGAAAGGAATGAAAAACTTATGTTAAAAGAACAAAAAGGTATTACATTAATAGCATTAGTTGTTACAATTATAGTTTTACTAATTTTAGCAGGAGTAACAATAGCAATGCTAACAGGCCAAAATGGTATATTAACAAATGCACAAGAAGCAAGAGAAACAACATCACAAGCAGAGGCAGAGGAAAGAATAAATATGACATTAAATGCAATAAAAACAGAAATATTTGCACAACAAGTAGATAACAAAACATATAGTGGACAAGCAGATCCTGAAAGTGCACCAACAGAAGACAAAACAGGAGATAAAGATGGATTAGATGCAAGAATTATTGAAATAATGCAATTAGATTTAGAATCTGCCATAGATCAAGCTAGTTCAGGAGCAACTACACTAGATGCAGCTAAAACAGCAGCAACAGATGAACATTATAGTTATTATTTAGTAACAGATAAAAAAGATGAGGATATAAAAACACTATATATATACTATAACTCAACAAAGGATAATTTTGTGACAATGGGTTCAATTGTTCTTACATCAACAACAGCTAATGCAACAATAACAGCAGCGACAAGTGACCAAAAAGCAGATTTATAATTAAAGATAAAGCCATACGCACACTTTGTGTGTATGGCTAAAATTAAAATAAATAAGAAAAGGAACTAAAACTAATGAACATATTTTTATATTGCATAATATTTTTAATTGGAATTTTATTTGGAAGTTTTTACACATTAGCAATACACAGAATACCACGCAAACAAGACATAATACATACACACTCATATTGCCCTAATTGTAACAATAAATTAGGCTTTTTAGAGTTGATTCCAGTATTTAGTTATCTAGCTTTAGGTGGAAAATGCAAACACTGTAAAGAAAAAATAAATATACGTTATTTACTAATAGAGCTTCTATCTGGAAGTGTATTTGTGTTATTTGCAGCTTCATTAGGTTTAGATGCATATAACTTAAACAGAGCAGACTTAGCATTTTTTGCATTTATGGTATTATATACAAGCTTTATATTTATAACAGCTGGAATAGACAAAGCAAACAGAAAAATAGAAAAAGGAGTAACATATTTTGGAGTAGCAATTTCTCTTGCATACATAATATATCTATATATAGTAGGGCAAGCTAGTATATATAGATATGTTATGTATATTGTTGCGTTTTTAATTTTGCTTATATTTGATAGCATAACATTAAAAAAATATGCAAAAAATAGTTATATAAATGGTATATTAATGTTAGTAGTAATTATGGCAGTATTTACAGGTGAATTTGTAACAATAAGCACAATAGGAATAACACTTTTTGCAATTGCAATATATTTGCTAATAAATAAAATAAGGCAATTAAAAAGAAAAAATGTAAAACAAGAAAAAATCTTAAACAGCAAAATAAGTATAGCATTCTACTTAAGTTGTATAAACATTATAATTTTAATACCAGTTATATGGTTATGTAGTATATATGCATTGTAAGGAATGATGGAAATGAAAAAATTAAAAAACGAAAAAGGTGTTACTGGAATAGACATATCAATTGCAACAATTGTTATATTATTATTTGTATCTATAATAGCATCATTAATATATAGTTTTAGTGAAGCTTCAAAAGGTATAGAAAGAAAGTCAGAAGCAACACATTTAGCAATTCAAATAATAGAAAATATAAAGCAAATGAATTATGAAGATGTAATAGAAGACAAAAATGGTGGTATAAACTTAGAATATATAAAACAAAAAACAGGGCAAGAAATAGATGCTTTATCAGGATATAATATTACTATAAATGTAGAAAACTACAAAGACAAAATGCAAGACGATACATTAGAAGATGTAATAAAAATTGTAAAAGTAACAATTGACTACACACTTGGAAAAGACACACAAACAGTTGATATTACTACAGCGGTAACAAAGGAGGAATAACATGAAAAACCAAAAAGGTATAACATTAGTGTCATTAACTATATATATTATCGCTATGGTAGTAGTTGTTGCAACAATTACAACATTAACAAAGTTTTTCTATGGTAATTTAGACGATTTAACAAATACAACAAAAGAATACAAAGATTATACATTATTTAATAGTTACTTTACAGCAGAAATAAATAAAGAGAAAAACAATATTATACAATGCACCGAAAATAGCATTATATTTTCAAATTCAAATCAATACACCTATAAAGACAACACAATATATATGAATAAAATAAACATTTGCAATAATGTAGATAGTTGTAAATTTATATATGACCAAACAGACAAAAGCAAAGTAACAGTAGAAATGAGTATAGATGGAAAAAACTATAATACTACATATACTCTAAATATTTAAAATACGAAAGGAAGGAAATTTTTATGGAAATAAGAAGAAGACAACCTATAGGAATTGAATTAGTAAAAAGAGGAGTAGTAACAGAAAAAGACATTGAAAAAGCACTAGAATATCAAAGAGAGCATAAAAGCAGAAAATTAGGAGATATATTGCATATATTAAACCTTTGTGATGCAGAAACTTTAATAAATGCAATTGGAGAAATTGTAGGTTATAAAGGAATAATATTAAAAAATGTAAAATTAAATTTTTCGGAATATGTATCACCAGAAGTTGCAAGAGCAAATAAAATAATACCATTTGAAGTAAGCAATGGAAAAATAAAAATCTGTTTTGCAGAAACAACTAATCAAAAAAATATAGATAAAATAAGAATGCTAATGCTAAATCGTGGTTTGGTTATGGAAACATATGTTACTTTTGAAAGTGATATAGAAAGATTGTTAAATATGCTAGATGGCAATACAGTTGGAGATATGAGTATACCATCAGATACAGACTCTGTAACAGCATTATTAGATAATATAATTAGAACAGCAATGAAAAAAAGAGCAAGTGACATACATGTTGAACCAATGAATGATAATGTAAGAATTAGATACAGAATAGATGGTGAACTTTTTACAGCAACAAATATATCAAAAGAAAAACAAGCACAATTAATAGGTAGAATAAAAGCTATATCTAATATGCACCAAGAAAAACAAGAAGCACAAGATGGTAGAATTTTATTATACGAAGATTATAATATTCGTGTATCGTCACAAAAAAATGTATATGGAGAAAAATTTGTTTTAAGACTTTTAAAGAAAAATGAAAATATAAGAAATATTTTTGACTTAGGGTTCCCAGGAGACGAAAGTACACTAGATAAAAGTATAAACAAAAGAAATTCTATGACAATTATGGCAGCACCAACAGGAGAAGGTAAAACAACAACATTATATAGTATAATAGATTATCTAAACAGACCAGAAATAAATATAACAACAATAGAAGATCCAGTAGAAATTAGAATAAAAGGCTTAAACCAAATAGAAATAGACGAAAAGGTAAGATTTGCAGAATCTTTAAGAACAGTTTTAAGACAAGACCCAGATGTTATACTTGTTGGAGAAATACGTGATAACGAAACAGCAGAAATAGCAATACAGGCTGGACAAACAGGTCATTATGTATTATCTACAATACACACAATAGATAGTGTAGAAGTAATAACAAGATTAAGAAAAATGGGACTATCAGATTATGATATTGCATCAACACTAGCAACATCTATATCACAAAGATTAGTTAGAAAAATATGTACAAAATGTAGAAAAGAAAGAGAATTTACAGATAAAGAGAAAAAGTTAATAGAAGATTTAGCAAATAGATATAATGTAGATTTACCAATAAAAAATGTAAAAACATTTGATGCAGTAGGTTGTAAATATTGTAATGATACTGGATATTATGAGAGAATGGGATTATTTGAAATACTAGATATAACAGATGACCTAAAAGAATTAATTATGGCAGGAGCATCAAGTATAGAAATAAAGAGAAAAGCATTAGAGGGTAGTTATAAACCTTTAGTTATAGATGGTATAAAAAAAGTATTACAAGGTCTTACAACAATAGACGAACTAAACAAAAAGTTGGTAGTGTATTAAAAGGAGGAATTTTAAATGATAGATATGAACAAAATTCTAGACGAGGCTATAAGGCTGGATGCTTCTGATGTGCACTTAATATGCGACAATAAGCCAATGCTTAGAATTATAAGAGAATTAACACCAGTAAGAGGTTCAGAAGTATTAACACCAGAAGACATGAACGAAATATATGACTTTTTAGTTAAAGGTAATTTAGATAAAGACGAAATTTTTAACAAAACTAAAAGATTAGATATGTCATATGAATATAAAGATATACGTTTAAGAGTAAATATTTCTTTAGCAGACGAAGTACCTATATGTACTTTAAGATTAATAAAAAACGAATTACCTACTTATGAGTCTTTAGGTGTGCCAGATGTTGTAAGAAGAATGATGTATCAACCACAAGGTTTAATACTAGTTACAGGAAAAACAAATTCAGGAAAAACAACAACATTAAATGCTTTGGTAAATGAAATTAACGAAAATCAAAATAAAAAAATACTAACATTAGAAAACCCAGTAGAATATAAACATAGATCTAAAAAATCACTAATAGTTCAAAAAGAAATAGGAAAAGGTAGAGATGTTTTAAACTTTAGTGATGGTGTTAAAAACTCACTAAGAGAAGACTGCGATATATTAATAATAGGAGAAATTCGTGATAAAGAAACAATGGAAGCAGCCATAGAAATGGCAGAGTCAGGACACTTAGTAATAGGTACATTACACACAAAATCATGTGCAGAAACAATAGACAGAATGATAAACTTTTATGAGGTAAAAGAGCAAGAATCAATTAAATATTTATTATCTTCATTACTAAAACTAGTATTATCACAAAGATTATTAAAAGGAACAGACGGAAAATTGGTATTAGTTCCAGAAGTTATGGTAGTAGATAATGTAGTATCTGGTGTTATAAGAAAGGAAAAATTAAGTGTTTCTGAAATAGAAGATGCAATACAAAGTAATGCAGATAAAGGAAGTATTGGACTAATAAATTCTCTTGCTAAATTATTTGTAGAAGATAAAATAACATTAGAGCAAGCTAAGTCGCAAATAGAAGATAAAAATGTAGAGATTTTAAATAGAACAATTATGCAAATGAAAATCAAAAGATAGGGGTGAGTAAAAATGCCTACATTTGTTTACAGAGCAGTAACTAAAACAGGTCTAATTGTAAAAAATAGAGTAGAAGAGCCAAGTAAACAAGCATTATTAAAAAAGCTAAAACACAATGATTTAACACCAATAGATGTAATACAAACAGCTTATAGAAACACAGGAGTTAGAAAACAAAAAAGAAAAAACACTGCTCCTAATAGTGAAGTTATGAAATATGCTAATACTGCTCAAGTTGTAAATAGACAAATTAAAAAATTATCAACAATAGAAAGAATAAACTTATATTTAACTAAAACAGAAAAAATAACACAAAAAGATATAAAAGTATTTACACAAAATTTCTATTTACTTAAAAAAGCAAATTTTAATAATATACATGCTTTAAATACGATAATAGAAAGTACAGAAAATATGACTTTTAGAGGGGTATTAGAAGATATATTAGAAGGTGTAGAATCAGGAGAAAATATGTATACAACTATGGAATATTATTCTAATATATTTCCATATATTTATACTAACATGATAAAAGTAGGGGAACTTTCTGGGTCACTTACAAATTCGCTAGAGCAAGCGTTGGCATACTTAGAGGATACAGAAAGAATAAATTTAAAATTAAAAAGCATATTAATACCAAATCTTATTCAATTTGTTTTATTAATAGTAATGCTTTTAGTTGGAACTTTATATGCAATACCTGCAATACAAGGTGTATTTGAGGAGCTTGGTACAAAAGATACATTACCAGCAATAACACTATGGTTCCAAGACTTTATAAATATGTTAATAGCTTATTGGTATATTCCAACTGGCATAATTGCAGTAGTAGCAATTATTATAATATACTATGTAAATACGCCAAAAGGAAAATACAGTTTCCACTATTTTAAATATACAATGCCTGTATTTGGAAAACTAATTTATGCATTAGACTTTTCTAGATTAATGAAAGCAATGCATCTAAACTTAGAAAATGGAATGAGAATTCAAGAGGCATTAGATGTAAGTAAAAACGTAGTTAAAAATTATATAATGCTATCTATGGTAGAAAACGCAATAAATAATACATTAATAGGAACATCATGGATAGAGCCATTTGAAAAATCTAATTTATCATCATCAATGACAACAGAAATGTTAAAAATAGGTATGCAAACAGACTTGCCAGAGATGATGAAAAAATTAATAGAATATATGGATATAGAAATAAACAATCAATTAGAAAGAATAATGAAAGTGTTACCACAAATAGTGTATGTTATAGTTGGTATTGTTTTAATATTCTTCGTACTTGTTGTACTAGTACCATGTGTTCAAGTATATATGGGTAACTTCTTATTCTCTGCTTATGATGTTTAGAACAAAAGCGATGTGATTAAAACATTTTAACATTTTAGCATAGTTACACATCGCGTATTTGTTCGCGCGCCAAATTTTATGAAATAAAATTTGTGTGCAACGGTGGAGCACAGCGACTATTATACTAATTAGAAAGTCATACTTTCTAATTAGTATAATGTTAGAAGAATTAAATTTTGCTAAAGCGAAATTTAATTCTTCGTGGTATATAAGAGTTACTATGTTCCAACGATATAGTCTTTTAAGGAGGAAGTTGAAAATGAAAATTGGAATTGATTTAGGAGGAAGCCACATTTCTGTAGGTGCAATAGACGAAAATGGAAAAATATTAACACAAGAAGATATACAAATATTAGAAGAAGACAAAAGAAATATAAAAGATATAATAGAAAATTATATTTTAACAAGTGTAAAAAAAATAATAGAATTCCATAAGGTAGAAAGTATAGGAATTGCAATTCCAGGAACAGTAAACGAAAGAAAAATAATAAAAGCTGTAAATTTAGGTTTAGAAAATTATGACATAGTAGGTAGATTAAGTAAAGAAATTAATTTACCAATAAAAATAAAAAATGATGCGAAATGTGCAGCTATAGCAGAAAGTACATATGGAGCAATAAAAGAATATGAAAATTCATTATTTTTAACACTAGGTACAGGAATTGGAGGAGCAGTAGTTTTTAACCATAAATTGCTAGACCCAAAAAAAGTTCCTGGCTTTGAATTTGGGCATATGATAATAACTAAAAATGGTAGATTATGCAATTGCGGAAAAAGAGGATGCTTTGAAAGATATGGCTCAATGAAAGTATTTAAGCAAGAAGTAATAAATGAATTAAATTTAGACGAAAAAATAAGTGGGGAAGAGTTATTAAAAAAAGTAGAAAAAGAGCAACAAGATCCAGCTGTAGAAAATATAATAGACGAATTTACAGAAAATTTAAGTATTGGTATTTCAAATTTAATAAACATATTTGAGCCAGAAGCTATCGGTATTGGCGGAAGTTTTACATACTATGCAGACATACTATTGCCTAAAATAAAGTCTAAAATTTTAGATGGAAATTTATTATTTAATAAAAGAGAAGATATAATAATAAATGCTGCAACTTTAGGAAACAATGCTGGTATGATAGGAACAACACTCGTATAAAATTTGACTTATACAATATTTTATAGTATAATAAATGGCATTGAAAGGAGAGATTATGACAGAAGAAAATTTAAAAAAAGGCAAAACAAGGCATAGAACAAGAAAAAGTGGTAATAGCGAAGAACCACATAATGCCTTGAAAAAAAGTAATGAGAAAAGGAAAAAAACGGAAACTAAAAAAGAGGAAGGAGGTTTAATTAAAGCAACAAGAAATTTACCAAAGGGAATAAATAGAAGAAAGCAACAAATTTCTAAAAATGGAACTATAAAAATCATACCATTAGGTGGACTACATGAGGTCGGAAAAAACATAACAGTTATAGAATACGAAAGTGAAATAATAGTAATAGATTGTGGAATGACATTCCCAGGAGATGATATGTTAGGTGTAGACCTAGTAATACCAGATGTAACATATTTAGTGAGAAATAAAGAAAAAATAAAAGGAATGATAATAACACATGGTCACGAAGACCATATAGGAGCTATTCCTTATGTACTAAAACAAATAAATATTCCAATATATGCAACAAGATTAACAGCAGGTCTAATAAAAAATAAATTAGATGAGCATAGACTAACTAAAAGTACAGAAATGCATATAGTAAAAGCAGGAGAAGAAATAAAACTAGGAAGTTTTAAAATAGAATTTATACAAAGCTCACATAGTATACCAGATAGTGTAATGTTAGCAATAAAAACACCAATAGGAAATATACTTCATACAGGAGATTTTAAAGTAGATTATACACCAATAGACAATAAACTTATTAACTTAGGAAGAATTGCAGAATTAGGAAGTGAAGGAATTTTAGCTTTATTGTCAGATAGCACAAATGCAGAAAGAAAGGGCTTTACTATGTCTGAGCAATCTGTAGGAGATGTGTTTGACAAACTATTTTTACATTGTACAAAAAGAATTATTATTGCAACATTTGCATCAAATGTTCACAGAGTACAACAAATTATAGATTGTGCAGTTAAATATGGCAGAAAAATTGCTGTAAGTGGTAGAAGTATGATAAATATGATTGCTACTGCAAAAGAATTGGGCTATATAAATTGTCCAGATAATATATTTATAGATATAGATGTAATATCAAATTATACAGACGAGCAATTAGTAATTATTACAACAGGAAGTCAAGGAGAATCTATGTCTGCACTAACAAGAATGGCATCAGGAGAACACAGAAAAGTAAAAATAACTCCAAATGACTTAGTAATAATTTCTGCTAATCCAATACCAGGAAACGAAAAATATATTTCTAAAGTAATAGACGACTTAATGCAAATAGGTGCAGAAGTTGTATATAGTGCATTAGAGCATGTTCATGTTTCAGGACATGCTTGCCAAGAAGAACAAAAGTTAATATTTGCATTAACTAATCCAAAATATTTTATACCTGTTCATGGTGAATATAAACATTTAATAGCACATAGCGAAACAGCTATAAAAATGGGAGTAGAAAAAGAAAATATATTTATGATGACAAATGGTAGAATTTTAGAAATAAATGCAGATACAGCAAAACTTACAGGTACTGTACCAAATGGAAAGATTTTAGTAGATGGACTAGGTGTAGGAGATGTAGGAAATATAGTTTTAAGAGACAGACAACACTTGTCTCAAGAAGGTTTAATTGTTATAGTACTTACTATGGATGCAAATACAGGCGAAGTAGTAGCAGGGCCAGATGTTATTTCTAGAGGCTTTGTATATGTAAGAGAAGCAGAAAATTTAATGGACGAAGTAAAGGCAGTAGTAAAATATGAAATAAAAAAATGCGAAGATGAGGGAATACGTGACTGGTCAACAATAAAGGGAACAGTAAAAGAAAACCTAAAAGACTATATATTTAATAAAACAAGAAGAAACCCAATGATAATACCAATTATTATGGAAGTATAGCAAAATGCAGTAATACCAGGCTTTTTACAGCCTGGTATTAACTGTTTGTTACCTATTTGTTACCCATCTATTAAGTTTAAATAGGTTTTGCTATTAATATTGTAAATTTTTACAATTTTTTTCTTTTTAATATTGACTTTTTTAAAAAACCTGAGTATAATATTAATATATAAGAATGAGAATAACCTCCATTCTTAAATTTAAAAGTTTTATAAATATTCCCATAGGAGCAAACAAAAAGACTAGAGGTGTGGACTCTAGTCTTTAACTATGTATCAGTCGAACATCTTAAGAATAAGATATATCAAAACCAATACAATTAGTTTTGCAAATATTCCCATGTGTTGTCACCTCCTTTAAGGAAGGCGGGAACACTAATTATTATAATATAATT
>CALXAW010000042.1 GCA_944386375.1 uncultured Clostridia bacterium | reverse complement strand
AAGAAGCGCTTTACAAAATGCAGCATCAATAGCATCAATGGTATTAACAACAGAAAGTATAGTAACAGACAAACCAGAAGAAAATACATGTGCACATGACCATACAGCAGGAGCTGGAATGGAAGGAATGTATTAAAACTAGGAATGTACGAAAAAAAGCAGAAAAAAACTTTCTGCTTTTTTTCGAATTTATTTGACAAATAGAATTATTTGATAGATAATAATATTTGTATAATACTTTAAGAAAAAATGAATATAAATTACCAAGGAGGAAAAATAATGTATATATTTAATAAAATAACTGTAAATCCACAATTGCCAAAAAGAATAAACAAACTTTCAGAAATTGCAAATAACTTATGGTGGTCTTGGAATACAGAATTTTTACGTTTGTTCAAAAATATAGATATAGATTTATGGGAAGCATGCCAAAAAAATCCAATAAAATTTTTAAAACATGTGTCACAAGAAAAGTTAGAAAATGCAGCTTCAAATATAGCATTTTTAAAAGAATATGACAAAAATGTAGAAAATTTTGAAGATTATATGGCAAGTAAAAATACTTGGTTCTCTCAAAAATACCCAGAACACAAAAAAGATTTAATAGCATACTTTTCTGCAGAATATGGTTTAGACGAAACTATTGCAACATATTCTGGAGGACTTGGAATTTTATCTGGTGACCACTTAAAATCTGCAAGTGATTTAGGCATACCACTTGTGGCAGTTGGGCTATTATATAAAAATGGTTATTTTAGTCAAACAATAAATGGAAGCGGAATACAAGAAACAGAATATAATGAATTAGATTTAGCAGATTTACCAATAAAACCAGTTAAAGACGAAGATGGAGAAGATGTAATAATATTTGTTAAATTCCCTAAAAGAAGATTATATTTAAAAATATGGCAACTAGAAGTAGGAAGAGTAAAATTGTATTTATTAGATTCAGACATAGAAAAAAATAATGAAGAAGATAGAGACACAACATTGCGTTTATATGGTGGAGACCAAGAAATGAGAATAAGACAAGAGATAGTACTAGGAATAGGTGGCGCAAAACTATTAAAAGCAATAGGACTAGAACCTACAGTATATCATATGAACGAAGGGCACTCAGCATTTTTAATATTAGAACTAATAAAAAATATAATTGCAGAAAAAAAGGTATCTTTCGAAGTTGCAAAAGATATAGTAAGTTCAAAAACAGTATTTACAACACATACACCAGTTCCAGCAGGAAATGATATATTCCCAATATCATTAATGGAAAAATACTTTAAAGATTTTTGGCCAGAATTAACATTAGACAGAGAAGAGTTTTTACGTTTAGGAATGAAGCACCAACACGACTTAGACAAAGGATTTAATATGGGAATATTTGCGCTAAAAATAGCAGGAAAGAAAAATGGTGTTAGTAAATTACATGGCGAAGTATCTAGAGAGCTGTTTGGAGAAATTTGGCCTAATATTGCAGCAAACGAGGCACCAATTACATATGTAACAAATGGAATACATACCTGTACATGGCTTGCTCCAAATTTAAAAGAAATGTATAATAAATATTTAATGCCATATTGGCAAGACAATATACACCAAGATTATATTTGGGAAAAAATAAAAAACATTCCAGACGAAAAGTTATGGAATGCACATCAAGAAAGAAAAGAAAAATTAATAAATATTATTAAAAAAAGCACAACAGAAAGACTAAGAAGAGCAGGAAAGAGCTATGAAGAAATAAATAGTATAACTTCTCAATTAAATAAAGATGTTTTATTAATAGGATTTGCAAGAAGATTTGCAACATATAAAAGAGCAACATTAATCTTTAAAGACCTAGAAAGAATAACACAAATATTAAACAATAGTACAAAACCAGTTAAAATTGTTTTTGCCGGTAAAGCACATCCGGCAGACAAAGAAGGGCAAAATCTAATAAAACAAATACACGAAATATCAATGATGCCACAATTTAAAGGAAAGATCTTTTTATTAGAAAATTATAATATAGGAATGTCTAGATATTTAATAAGTGGAGTAGATGTATGGCTTAATACACCACGTAGACCAATGGAAGCATCAGGAACTAGTGGACAAAAAGCATCTGTAAATGGAGTTATAAATTTTAGTGTATTAGATGGTTGGTGGGCAGAAGGTTATACTCAAAACAATGGATGGATAATAGGTACAAATGCAGAATACGAATCTTACCAAGAACAAGATATTGCAGATAGTAATAGTATGTACAATACATTAGAAAGTAAAATAATTCCTATATATTATGATAAAGACGAAAAGGGAATTTCTAAAAAATGGATGGAAATAATGAAAAACTCTATAATAACAACAGGAGGAAAATATAGCACATCTAGAATGTTGGTAGACTATATTAAAAAATTATATCTTCCACTATGTACTTTAACAAAAAAATATTACCAAGACTTAGAAAAAGTATCAGAATTTAATGCATGGAAAGAAGACTTATATACAAATTGGAAAGATATAAAAATTACACAGCCACACAATTGGGATAATGTAACTATGGACGCAGGTGAAACAATAGAAGTAAGATGTGAAGTATATTTACCAAATATAAATGTAGAAAATATTAGAGTAGAAGTATATTATGGAAAAATACTTCCAAATGGAATAATACAAAATGAATGTATAATACCAATGGAAATAGAAGAAGCAGATGAAGAAAATAAAAAATATTCATATAAAGCAAATGTAGAACTAAAAACAGGAGGCAATTATGGTTATACATTTAGAGTTATGCCACAACACGAAATGCTATTAGACAGTGAAAATTTAAATCTAGTAAAATGGATTGAAAAATAAAAGTGAAAAAATATAAAAAAAATTAAAAAAGATATTGCAAAAAAAAAATGGTTTTAGTATAATTTAAATATCAAATATTATAAATTATAACAAAGGAGGAAAAAAATGGCTGAGAATAAAGCTAATAAAGCTACAAAAGTAAACAAAACAACTACAAATAAGGCGAAAGGTACAGGAAAACCAAAAACAAGCGGAAATAGACCAATTATAATTTTAATAATAGTATTGGTTGTAATTATTGTGTTAGCAGGTGCATATAAAATGTTTAATGGAAATAAAGAAGCAACAAATGACGAAACAGCACAAGTACAACAACAAGAACAAACAGAACATAATGATAAACTATCAGAAATACAATCAAAAATAGATGCTAAACAAAAAGAAATAGATGAATTACAAGAAAAAATGCAACCATTAACACAAGAAAGAATGGAACTTGAGCAACAAATAATAGATATACAAAGTCCAAATGAATAAATGTTAGTGAACAAATCGGAAAGCCATTTCATTAGCGACATTTATAACTTTTTGGTTGGCTTTCCGTAAATTTGTTCGAGCGCCAATTTTACGCAAGTGAAATTGTGTGCAACGCTGGAGCGAAGCGACTTTTATACAATAGGAAAGTATGACTTTCCTATTGTAGTACAAGAAATATCCCCGGATAAACCAGGGATATTTTTTATACTAATCAGAAAGTATGACTTTCTGATTAGTATAAAAGTCGTTATGCTTTAACAATGTTTAGATACTTACAATTTTTTTAGTATAATCTAAATTACTCCAAGAGTCGCGGCCATAAGCTAATGTATATACATTAGTTGCCCAAATATCATTTTGCAACATAGCAAGTAAATTTTTATTAGAAGTTGTATCTACAAACTTTTTTACAGATGTAATAAATGGCACTTTAGGATTTACTCTTAAAATTTCAGAAAGTAAATATTTGCCCTTTTCGTTAAAACCTAAAACTCGTGCATATGGTGTTATTTTTTTAGAAAGAGCTATATCTTTTTTGCTAATTTGTAATAAACTATATAATAAAATTCTTTTAATTCTAGTTTGAGTATATCTTTTAGAAGTTACTATATTAATAAACTCTGTTACAGTATTGCAAGAATTTGCAGCTTTTTTTATTGCATTTTCTAAACCTTCAGAAACATCTGGCAAATTTCTAATTTCATCTGTAGACATTCTTCTTAAATTATATATTATTTCTTTATCAAAATTACTTAAATTTTTAACAACATGACCACGTGTTATATTTTCGGTTAAAATAGAATAAGAGCCAATTGGCATAACTGTATTTAATTTTTTTATATTATTATTTGCCACTAAATCTCTAATAGCTGTGGCACTTGCAATATTACCAGAAAATTTTAAATCATTATAACCAGTGTTTGTACGTTTTATTACAACTGGATTAATATTACTTTTACACTTTTTTAAAGCCTTTAAATATTCAATACCCAAAATATTATTAGGATGAGATAAAACATTTACAAATTTTCTTATATCATTTAAATAAATCATTAAAGCATTTTGCCTTGCCTTAGGGTATGAAAGACCTTTTCCAAGTTCGTGTGAAAGTAAAGTTTTATATTCTTTAGGTTCTGTATATAAAACCTCGGCAAATTTATTTAAAATGGTTATATCTGCTGTTTCTGCACCAAAGGCTATGTCATCAACAACCTTAAAAGAGTCTAGTAACTTTATGGCACCTTCTGCAAAATTTTCTGCACTAGAAATAGAATATAAAACAGGTAATTCTATAACTAAATCCACACCACCTAATATAGCAGATTCAGCCTTAGACCATTTATCAATTAAAGAAGGCTCACCACGTTGTGTAAAATTACCACTAATTACTGCAACTGTAAAATCTGACTTAGTAAGTTGTTTTGCTTTAATTAAATGATACAAATGCCCATTATGAAATGGGTTATATTCTGCAATTATACCTAACACTTTGCTCATTTAAGTAACTCCTTGTTTTTAAAAAATCTTTATGTTATTATATCAGTAGTCGTTATAAAATGCAATTATAAATTCATATGTGTGAAGGGAATGAATAGAAAAATGAAAAAGGTAATAATATATACAGATGGTGCATGTTCTGGTAATCCTGGTCCAGGAGGTTGGGGAACAATATTGATGTATAAAAGCGAAAAAAAAGAAATATATGGAGCAGAAAAAGAAACTACAAATAATATAATGGAACTAACAGCAGTAATAGAAGGGCTAAAATTGCTAAAACAACCATGTGAAGTGGAAATATATAGTGATAGTGCATATGTTGTAAATGCATTTAATCAAGGTTGGATTTATAATTGGTTAAAAAAAGGTTGGAAAACAGCAGATAAAAAAGATGTAAAAAACAAAGAACTGTGGGTAGAACTATATAATTTAACCAAAATACATACAGTTACATTTATAAAAGTAAAAGGCCATAGTGACAATGAATATAATAATAGATGTGACGAACTTGCCAGAAATGCAATTTCTACAATATCTTAAATATATTACAAAAATATAACGAAAATATTACAAGTATATTACAAATAGTAAAAGTTATTGAAAATTTAATTTACTTATTTTATAATAATATTATAAGATTAGTTATAAAAAATTAGTTGGGTTAGAATTATATTTTAGCTTAGCGGAAAGGAAAAAGCATGGAAACTTTTGCAGAATATATATTAAAAGAAGAAAACCCAGTTTCAAAAATAGAAATAGTGTATTATCTAGCTAAAAAAACGGGTATTTACTTAGATAAATCTGTAATACTAAAAACAGAAATAGCTAGACAATTTATAGATTATATGAAAATAGATGTAGATAAAAACTTGGTATTAACAGCATGCTTATTATGCAACTGTAAAAAAGTAGATGACCCACAAAAAATAGGTAAACTACAAACATATGCATTAGAAGGAGCAAATTATTTATATAACACATTAGGTTTTAGTAAAAGATTTTGCAAAATATGTGAAGAGGTTAACAGATATAGCAATAGTAACCCAAGAGAAAGAGAAAGTGATATATTAGAATTAGTGGATCAATTTGGTGGTATGCTTATAGATAGACCAGAAAGAATAGGTTTTGAAGCAGAAGAAGCAATAGTATTATTAGAACATAGAAACTTAAAAGATGTTTACAATAGATTTTTAAATACATTTATAGAATATGTAAAAGAAATGGAAAATATAGAAATCGCACAAAATGAAAGAGTAAGTGTAAAATCATTTAAAAAATTAGTAAAAATATATGCAGAAACAGCAGATATAAAAGAATTTATAAAACAAGTAGCATATGAATATGCACCAAAAGTTGATTTAGAAGTTTCAAAATATAAAGATATAATCACAAACCAAATGTTCAAAGACAAAAACTATAATCCACATAGAGCATTATTTAGTGAAGAAACCACAAGAAAAATAATAGAAAGAATAAATAGCGAAAACATACCAAATGAGGAATAATAGTAGGAGATGATATAAAAAATGTACGAGGTATTTGCAGATATGCATGTACATATAGGTAGAAGCGAAAATGGCAAACCAATAAAAATAACTGCTGCAAGGTCTTTAAATTTTGCAAATATAGCAAAAGAATGTGCAGAAAGAAAAGGAATAAATATAGTTGGAATTATAGATTGTGCATCTCCATATGTAATAGAAGATATAGAAAATTTTTTAAAAACAGGAGATGCTTTTGAGTTAAAAGATGGAGGCATAATATATAAAAACAAAGTTTGTATATTACTAGGAAGTGAAGTAGAAACATCAGAAAAAGGAAGAAATGGAAAATCTGGAAGCGCACATAATGTATGCTTTTTTCCATTTTTAAAAGATATAAAGGCATTTTCTAAAGAAATGAGTACACATATAAAAAATATAACATTAAGTACACAAAGATCAAATTTATCTGGATATGATTTAATAGATATTGTAGAAAAATATAATGGAATATTAATTCCAGCACATATATTTACACCACATAAAAGCTATTATGGAAATTGTACAGATAGACTAAAAAGCATCTTTAAAGAAAAATATGATAAAATATTTGCAGTAGAATTAGGATTAAGTTCTGACACTTTTTTAGCAGATACAATATCAGAACTAGAAAATAAAACCTTTGTTACAAATTCAGATGCACATTCTTTACCTAAAATTGCAAGAGAATATAACAAAATGCAAGTAGAAGATATAAGCTTTAAAGAAGTTGTAAAAGCATTAAAAAGGGAAGATGGCAGAAAGGTTTTAGCAAATTATGGGCTAGACCCAAAACTTGGAAAATATCATAGAACATATTGTGATAATTGCAATTGCTCTATAGAAACAAAAGAGCCTGTAGAAATTTGTCCAAAATGTGGAAGTGATAAAGTTACTTTTGGAGTTTTTGATAGAATAGAATTAATAAAAGACAAAAAAGAATCTAAAAGTCCAGCTCACAGACCACCATATATATATCAAATTCCACTTAACTTTATACCAGGCTTAGGCAATAAAACAATTGAAAAATTATTAAATCATTTTGATACAGAAATGAACATTTTACATAAATTATCAAAAGACGATATAGAATCACTAGTTGGAGAAAAAATTGCAAACAATATTGTAAAAGCTAGAAGCGGAAAAATGCAAGTACAATCTGGTGGTGGAGGAGTATATGGCAAAGTAAAATAATAAGCTACAAATTATATAAGTTCTAAAAATTCTCTTTATCGAATAGACATTATGTAGAAACTAAAATTAAGGAGAATTTTAATGGCAAAAACTAAGCAAAAAAAATTAAAATTACACAATGTTATTATAGAACATGTTACAGCAAATTTAAGAGATTATATAATTATAACATTAATGCTAATAGTAGGAATTTTTTTAGGTGTAATGTTTATAAATAATAGTAAAGATAATCAAAAAGAAGAAATTTCTACATATATAAATAATTATGTAACTACAGCAAAAGAGCAAGGAGATATAAATACAGTAGATTCGCTAAAAACAAGTATAAGAGATAATATTGTTTTAGCTTTTGGGTTGTGGTTTGCAGGAACTACTTTAATTGGAATCCCAATTGTATTTGGCATAATTTTATTTAGAGGCTTTTGCCTTGGGTATACAATATCAGCATGTATTTATACAATGGGATTTTCAAAAGGAATTGCATTTGTATTTACAACAATTTTTTTACAAAACATTTTATTTGTTCCAGCCATAATTGCGCTAGGTGTAAGTTGTATGAAATTATATAAATCCATAATGAAAGATAAAAGAAAAGAAAATATAAAAATAGAAATAATTAGGCATAGTATATTTTCATTTATTATGTTAATGGTATTAGTAGTATCAGCTGTAGTAAAAATCAATGTATCTGGTGGAATATTAGAAGGAGTTATAAAATATTTTTAAAAAAATACTAAAAAACCATTTACATTTTTAATTTATTTTGATATAACATAGAATATAGGTTATGTAAATATTAAATAGAAAACAATAGGTGGGGGAAAATAATGGAAAAACAATTAAAACAATTTTTCGAATTTCTAGAATTTGGCAAAAAATTGTCAAATAATACTTTACAATCATACAAAAGAGATTTAAAACAATTTGAAGCATTTATCAACGAAAATAAAAAGAATTATAACAAATTAAAACAAGAAGACATAAGAGAATATATAAAATATTTACATGAAAATGGGAAAAAAGCATCAACAATATCTAGAGGAATTGCGTCAATTAGGTCTTTTTATCAATATGAGCTAAAAAATAGAAAAGTAAAAACAGACCCAACAGAAGGTATAAAATCACCTAAAATAGAAAAAAGATTACCTAGTGTATTAACATCAAAAGAAATAGAATTATTATTAGAACAACCAAAAGGTGTTGACTTAAAAGGAATACGTGATAAAGCTATGCTAGAATTTGCATATGCTACAGGTATGAGAGTTACAGAAATAATATCATTAAATGTAGAAGATGTAAACTTAGAAGAAGGTTTTGTTTTATGCAGAAATGCTGGAAAACAAAGAACAATACCATTAGGAGCTATGTCATTAAAAGCACTTAAAGCATATATAGAAGAAGCAAGAGACTTTTTAATAAAAGACGAAAACGAAAATGCCTTATTTGTTAATATAAATGGAAAAAGATTAACAAGACAAGGATTTTGGAAAATAATAAAATATTATAAAGAACAAGCACATATAACAAAAGACATAACACCACATGTGTTAAGACATTCTTTTGCAACACACTTACTTCAAAATGGAGCAGACTTAAAAGCAATACAATCAATGCTTGGACATTCTGATATATCTTCTACACAAATATATATGCAATTTCAAAATGAAGGAATAAAAAATGTATACAAAAAAGCTCACCCAAGAGCATAAAACATATATAATAGTGCATTATATGCATTATTTCTTCCTAACTTAAAGAAGCGAAGTGAATTTTCACTTCGCTTCTTTAGGTTTAAAGTATACACAAGAAGAATTAGGTGATATTTCTGTTTTAGATATTAACTCATAACAACACTTACCGTCTTTTTGATAAATACAATTTGAAGAACAATTTATATTTGTCAAAACAATCACCTCTAAAATTAGTATGGCTTTAAAAATATATTTTATACAAATATTAAGAATTATAAGTTTTGCAAAAATCTTTTACAGTGCAAGTATCACACTTTGGACTTCGTGCAGTACAGGTATTTCTACCATGCCAAACAAATAAATGATTTACATCTTTTAAATAATCTTTAGGAATTTGCTTTAATAAATCTTGTTCTACTTTTTCTGGCTCTGTTTTATTAGAAAAACCAATTCTATTAGAAATTCTTTTAGCATGAGTATCTACAGCAACACCATTTGCAATACCAAAAGCCTCTAATAATATTACATTCGCGCTTTTTCTTCCAACACCAGCAAGAGTTAGCAACTCATCCATAGTTTGAGGAACCTTACCATCAAAATTTTCTAAAACCTGTTTAGCACATTTTTTTATATTTTTAGCTTTATTTTTATAAAAACCGCAAGGATGAATAATATCTTCTAATTCTTTAATATCAATATCTGCAAAATCCTGTATAGTTTTACATCTACTAAAAAGAGCAGGAGTCGTTTTATTTACTCGTTCATCTGTACATTGAGCAGAAAGCATAACAGCAACAACCATTTCAAAAGGATTAGTAAAATCTAAACTACAAGTAGCATCTGGGTATGTATTTTTTAAAACTTCTATTATTTTAATTGCTTCATCTTTTTTCTTCATTTAATATTACATTCCTTTCAATATATTTTAAACAATTATAACAAAATAATTAATAGTAGTAAAGTCACGTAAAAAAACAATATTACATATTATATATTAAAAGTATTGGAGGTAAAGTAATTATGTTTGGAGTACTTAAAAAAACATTAGGCATATGTTTAATAGGATTAGGGCTTGGAATAATAATGGTATTATTACTTCCAATAACAGGATGGTTATTTTTAATTGGCATAACTATAATAGCTGTAGGATTTCTATGGTTAGCTTGTTAAAAAGGAGGAATACATATGACTATAGTAGTAAAAAAAGTTCCAAAATGTTTGCGTAAAATAGTTAAATTAATATTTGGAATAAAATAAATTAGAAAGCCTTAAAATCGTGTGCAACCTTGGAGCG
>CALXAW010000041.1 GCA_944386375.1 uncultured Clostridia bacterium | reverse complement strand
ATAAATCTTATGGTGGAGCATTATTTTTAGGTGTAAAAAAACCTGTTGTAAAAGCACATGGTAGTAGTGACGAAATTTTATTTGAATTTACAATAAAACAAGCAGAAAAGTTCGTAGAAAATAGAGCAGTGGAAAAAATGATAGAAGAATTTGAAAAAACAGATAAAAACTAAAATTGATATGCCTAGTCGATTTTTAAAAATTATTTCTAAGATTGCTTGACAAAAATTAAAACATATAATATAACAGAACATAGAATAAAAAAGATAATAACAATAAAATCTATATTGTACTTGAGAGGAGGTGAACTTAAGAAAATGAGTTCAGAAGAAATTTTAGAAAAGGTAAAAAATATAATAGTAGAGCAACTAGGTGTAACAGAAGCAAATGTTACATTAGAAGCATCTTTTATAGATGATTTAGGAGCAGATTCACTAGATATAGTTGAATTAATTATGGCTATAGAGGAAGAATTTGATATAGAAATTCCAGATGCTGATGCAGAAAAAGTTGTAACAGTAGGAGATGTAGTTGACTACATAAAAGAAAATGTGTAAAACAAGAAAAGAGCTAAACGCTCTTTTTTTTATACAATAGGAAAGTCATACTTTCCTATTGTATAAAAGTCGCTTCGCTCCAACGTTGCACACAATTTTACTTCGTAAAATTGGCGCTTGAACAAATTTACGGAAAGCCAACGAAAAAGTTTAAATGCCACTAAGAAAATGGCTTTCCGATTTGTTCTACTAATCAGAAAGTCATACTTTCTAAGTAGTATAAAAGTCGCTAACATTATTATAAAAATTGCTTGAAAAATTTTTTTTATGTTATATAATATAACAAGAAACTTCAAGTAGAAAGGGGGGAGAAAATAGTGGATTTTAGCAAATTAGAAAAAAACATAGGTTATGAATTTACAAATAAAGAGCTTTTAAAAAGAGCTTTAACTCATACATCATATGCATATGAAATGAATGTAGAAAGTTATGAAAAACTAGAGTTTTTAGGTGATAGCATATTAGAATTTGTAACAAGTGAGTATATATATACTAATTTTCCAAATTTAAAAGAAGGAGAAATGACTAAAGTTAGAGCAATGGTTGTGTGTGAAGAAAGTTTAGCCCAAGTTGCAAAATTGCATAATTTTAGTGATTTCTTGCGTCTTGGAAAATCAGAGTTATTATCAGGCGGAGCTAATAAAACTGCAATATTAGAAGACACAATGGAAGCTGTTATTGCAGCGATATATTTAGATAGTGGAATAGAAAAGGCTAAAAAATTTATTATTAATAATTTAAAAAATGAAATTCAGTATGCAACAGAGCATATGGGATTTAGAGATTATAAAACAGCATTACAAGAAAAGTTGCAAGAAAATGGAGAAGTAAAAATTGAGTATATAATAACTAAAGAAACAGGACCAGATCATAATAAATTATTTGAAGCAGAAGTTAGATGTAATGGAAAATTATTAGCAGATGGAGAGGGAAAGTCTAAAAAATCAGCAGAGATGCAAGCAGCAAAAAAAGCTCTTTTAAAACAAGTGTAACTAAAAAGGAGGATAAAGGAAATATGAAAAGAGAATATGTAATTCCAATTTTTGTGCCTCATTTAGGATGTTCAAATGATTATTCATTTTGTAGTGAAAATTCTATAAATGATAAACAAAAAATGTTAACAACAGAAGATATAAAAAGTACAATAGATTATTTTTTAAAAAACATTAAAGATAAAAATGCCTATAAAGAAGTTGCTTTTTTTGGTGGTAGTTTTACACAATTAGACGAAAAACTGCAAGAAGATTTTTTAAAAATCGTATATAATTATCTAAAAGTTAATAAAATAGATAGCATACGTGTTGAGTCTAGACCTAATTATATAAATAAAAAAGTATTAAAATTATTTAAAAAGTATAAAGTTAAAACTATAGAATTAGGTGTTCAATCTTCTAATAACTATATACTAAATAAAATAGAAAGTAAGTACACATTTGAAGATGTAAAAAAAGCATCTAAGCTAATTAGATGGAATGGCTTTAAATTAGGGCTTCAAATGATAGTTGGGCTTCCAGATAGCACAAAAATAGATGATATAAATACTGCCAAAGCTTTAATTAAATTAAAACCTAAAATGGTTAGAATTTATCCTGTTTTAGTTGTTAAAGGAAGTAAATTAGAAGAAGAATACAATAATGGTAAGTTTCAACCTATAACATTAGTTCAAGCTGTAGAAACATGTAAAGAATTAGTAAGCTTATTTAATAAAAAACATATTAATATTATAAGAATAGGGTTACAAAATACAGAAGAAATAACAGACCTAGGGGTAGAAGCTAGTCAAGTTGTTGCAGGTCCATATCACCCAGCATTTAGACAATTGGTTGAGTCAGGTTTGTGGTATGATGCAATTGTTGAAAAAATAAAAAAATTAAATGTAAAAGTAAAAGAGGTAGAAGTTACAGTAAACCCTATTGATGCAGATAATGTTATAGGCCATAAAAAAGAAAATGTAACAAAATTAAAAGATGTATATGATGTAGACTTAATACTTAATCAGTCAAAAGACATTAAACAAGGCAAGTCAAAAATAGAAATTGTTAAAGTATATAATGATTTTTTAAATGATTAAAAAGTATTAATAAAATAGAAAAATATGTATAAACTAAAGATAGAGGAGGTTGCTATGGAAAACATAGAAAAAGAAGAACACATAAGAAATATGATAGATAATTTAGTGCAAAAGGCAAAAATTGCTTCTAAAGAATATTTAAAATTAGATCAAGAAACAGTAAATAATATTACAAAAGCAATGTCTATGGCAGGCTTAGAGCATCATATGGAGCTTGCTAAAATGGCAGTAGAAGAAACAGGTAGAGGAATTTACGAAGATAAAATAACAAAAAATATGTTTGCAACAGAATATATTTACCATAGTATTAAATACGAAAAAACAGTAGGTGTTATAAACGAAAATAGCGAAGAAGATTATGTAGAAATAGCAGAGCCAATAGGTATTATTGCAGGAGTTACACCAGTAACAAACCCTACTTCTACTACAATGTTTAAATCAATTATTGCCGCAAAAACTAGAAATGTAATAATATTTGGGTTTCATCCATCAGCACAAAAATGTAGTGTAACTGCTGCACAAATATTAAGAGATGCAGCAATAAAAGCAGGTGCGCCAGAAAATTGTATTTTGTGGATTGAGGAGCCATCAGTAGAAGCCACAAGAGCACTTATGAATCACCCAGATGTAAACCTAATTTTAGCAACAGGTGGAACAGGTATGGTTAAATCTGCATATTCTTGCGGAAAACCAGCACTAGGTGTTGGACCTGGTAATGTGCCATGTTATATAGATAAAACAGCAAAACTTGAGACTTCTGTAAATGACTTGGTAATGTCAAAAGCATTTGATAATGGAATGATATGTGCATCTGAGCAAGCTGTATTGGTAGATAAAGAAATTTATCAACAGTTTGAGAATTTAATGAGGAATGCTGGCTGTTATTTTGTTAGTCCTGTGGAAAAAGAAAAATTAAAAAATTATATGTTTGATAAAGAAAAAAATAATAAATTACAATCACATATTCCAGGTAAAAGTCCATATACAATAGCAAAAGAAGCGGGCTTTGAAATACCAAAAGAAACAAAAGTTATAGTTGTATATGAAGAAGGAATAGGAGAAGGATATCCATTTTCTAAAGAAAAATTAAGCCCTGTTTTAACATATTATATAGTAAACAATAAAGAAGAGGGAATATCTAAGGCAGAAAAATTGCTAGAATATGGTGGCCTTGGACATTCTGCAGTAATCCATTCAGAAGATGAAGATACAATTTTAGAGTTTTCTGAAAGATTAAAAGCAGGAAGAATAATTGTAAATTCTCCATCTACTCATGGCGCAATTGGTGATATATATAATACAAATATGCCATCACTTACACTTCGGATGTGGCTCATTTGGTGGAAATTCTACAACAGCAAATGTATCATCAGTTAATTTAATAAATATTAAAAAAGTAGCTAAAAGGAGAGTAAATATGCAATGGTTTAAAATTCCAGAAAAAATATATTTCGAGGCTGGTTCTATAGCATATTTAGAAAAAATGCCAGATATAGAAAGAGCGTTTATTGTAACAGACGAATCTATGTTAAAACTTGGCTATGTAGACAAAATATTATACCATTTAAGAAAAAGAGAAAAATATGTACATTCAGAAATATTTAGTGAGGTAGAATCAGACCCTTCATTTGATACTATAAAAAAAGGTGTTACTGCTATGCAAAGGTTTGAGCCTGATGTAATAATAGCATTAGGTGGAGGTAGCCCAATAGATGCCGCAAAAGGAATGTGGCTATTTTATGAACATCCAGATGCAGACCCAGAAGGATTAAAACTTAAATTTATGGATATACGTAAACGTACCTATAAATTTCCCAAACTTGGCGAAAAGGCAAAAATGGTAGCAATTCCAACGACCTCAGGAACAGGTTCAGAAGTTACATCTTTTGCAGTTATTACAGATAAAGAAAAAAATAAAAAATATCCTCTAGCAGATTATGAGTTAACACCAGATGTTGCAATTATAGACCCAGACTTAGTTATGAGCTTACCAAAAACAGTTACAGCAGACACAGGTATGGATGTTTTAACACATGCTATAGAAAGCTATGTTTCAAATATGGCATCAGATTTTACAGATGGCCTAGCAGAAAAAGCTGTAGAATTAGTATTTAAATATTTAAAAGAAGCATATGAAAATGGAGAAAATAAAATAGCTCGAGAAAAAATGCATAATGCAAGTACAATTGCTGGTATGGCTTTTACAAATGCATTTTTAGGTGTAAATCATTCTATAGCACATAAAATGGGTGCAGAATTTCATATGGCACATGGAAGATTAAATGCAATTTTATTACCATATGTTATTAAATATAATAGTAGTAAACCAACAAAATTTGTATCATTTCCAAAATACGAATATTTTATAGCAGATAAAAAATATGCTGAGCTTGCTAAAAAAGTTGGTCTTAAAGCAAATACTGTAGAAGAAGGAGTTAATTCTTTAATAAATGCAATAAATGAACTAAACCAAAGTTTAAATATACCAAAAACATTTAAAGAAGCTGGTATAAATGAACAAGAATTTTTAAGCAAATTAGATATGCTAGCAGACAGAGCTTTTGAAGACCAATGTACTACAGCAAATCCAAGAGTACCGTTAGTTAGTGAAATTAAGCAAATAATGCTAGATAGCTATTATGGCAAATTTCGGAGCATAGCGACTTTTATATTTATACAATTATGAATGGCTTTAAAACATTTTAAACAAGTAAAATGTTTTAAAGCCATTACTATTGAATACTAATTTTTTAAACATCCAATTGGAACTACATATACTCCGTCTTCTCTTTTATATGCATATTTGCCTGTTGCTGTAAGAACAAGTAAAAATGCTGGATTATTCATTTTAGTTATATCTATTTTGTTTTCTAATTTCTTTAAAGTATTTGCTCCTTCATTTATTAAACTATCTCCACCTAATTTAATTTCTATTAAACCATATGAACCATTTCTTAAATGGATTATAGCATCACATTCTAAATCACTAGCATCTCTATAATGATAAACTTTTCCGTTTATACTTTCGGCATAAATTCTTAAATCCCTTATACACAATGTTTCAAACAATAATCCAAATGTATTCAAATCATTTAATAAATCTTTTGGACCTAACCCTAAGGAAGCAACAGCTATAGATGGATCAATAAAATATCTTGTATCAGATGTTCTTATTGCTGTTTTGCTTCTTAAATTTGGATTCCAAGCTGGTGATTCTTCTACTACAAATATCTTTTTTAATGCATTTACATATGACAATACAGTATCTGAATCTAAAGAAGTAGAATCATTAGCAATCATATCGCTTTTTAATGTATCATTTGATGCTTGCGTTCCCATATTTCTTGCATATGATCTCATAAGATTTTTTACTCTTTCTGGATTTCTAGAAACACCATCTGACTCTGAAATATCTCTGTTAACAACAGCATCATAATAATCATAAGCTTGTTCAAGAGCTATTTCTTCTTCCATAAAAATTGCTCTTGGCCATCCACCTCTACATACTAAATAAGCAATTTTTTCCATATCTACATTGTTTATTCCTTCTATTTTTTTGGTTCCATCAAACAAATCAGCTAAGCTAACTTGACCATTTGATTCTCCTGACTCATATAAACTCATTGGTCTCATTAATAGCCACGCAAATCGCCCAGTACCACTATGAGTTACATTATTCATTTTTGCAGGAACAGAAGAACCTGTTAAAATAAATTGCCCTTCTGCATTTCTATGGTCTATTTCATACCTTATTGCATCCCACAATTTTGGCGCAATTTGCCATTCATCAATTAATCTTGGAACATCTCCTTGTAAAAGTAAACTTGGATTGATTTCAGCCAATGTTAAATTTTGCTCTTTTTCATCAGGTTTAGTCATATATAATATACTTTTAGAAATTTGCTCAGCTGTTGTAGTCTTTCCACACCACTTTGGCCCTTGTATTAAAACAGCGCCTTTTCCTTTTAACTTTTTTTCTAAAATCTTATCTACAATTCTGTTTTTATAATCTTGCACAGCTCTTATCCCTCCTTTACTTTATTATATTATACCATTACTTTTTAAATTATACAATATTTTTCGGTTATTTGTGGCAAAATTTTTCGGTTGTTTGTAGATTTATTTTTCGGTTATTTGTGGATTTGAAGATTTTACATTAGAGGTTAGTAGGATTCAACAAACATTTGTTAAAATAGAACTTATAGTAAATATCCAAAAAACTCGTACAAAAATTTATAAATTACTTGAAAAAAAGCATAATAATATATATAATGTAAAAAACATAAGATAAAGGAGAAAATTTACAAATGAATATGCAACCATTTACACCAGAGGGATGGGACTATGAGCCTAAAAAAATAACAAAAGATACAATATATAAATTTATAAATACAGAAGAAGTGTTACAAGGTTTTGTAAACAGTTGTGACGAAGAATTTAATTTACATATAAATCTTGGTGACGAAATACAAGGCATTATACCTAGAGGCGAAATAGAAGAAATAAACGCAGGAGATAATGGATTACCAAGAAAAAGCATATGTATGGGAAAGGTAAATAAATTTGTTCAATTTAAAGTAAAAAAACTAGAAAAAAATATTGCTATTTTATCTAGAAAAGATGTGCAAAAAGATGCTTTAAATTGGGTAAAGAATGATTTACAAGTAGGACAAAGGATAAAAGGTATAGTAAAAAACATAAGACCTTATGGAGTGTTTATAGAAATAGGTGGTGGCATTGTTGGACTAGCTCACATAGAAGATTTATCAGTTGCAAGAATAAAATCACCAGCAGAAAGAGTAAAAATAGGTCAAAAAATAGAAGTTATAGTAAAAGATATTAATAAAGACGAAGGCAAAGTTATTTTATCTTATAAAGAAATATTAGGTACATGGGAAGAAAATGCACAAAAATTTCAAGAAGGAACAAAGGTTACAGGAATAGTTAGAGAAACAGAAAAAAATAAAAATGGTATTTTTATTGAGCTTGCACCAAATTTAGTAGGAATGTCAGAATATATGGAAAATCTGCACTATGGTCAAAATGTAAATGTTTATATTAAAAAAATTATACCAGAAAAGAAGAAAATAAAATTGGTAGTTGTTTAAAATTTAAGGAGGAATTAATATGGTTGAAGACAACAAAATTAAAACACATGTATCACCTTTTGCAATAAGAGAAGGAGAAATAAAAACATTTGATGGTAAAGATGGATATGTTTCTATGAATCAAATAGTCCATAAAATAGATATTGGGCATATAACAGACATTCATTTTGCAATATTAGAATTAGTTAACGAATTTGAGTTTATAACTTCAAGACAATTATTTCAGTTATTAGAATTTAAGGGTATTGCACCACAATCTCAAGATAAATTAAACAATAAATTAGAACAATTGGTAAAATCTAAAATATTAACAAGATATTATTTTACATCAGAAGAGGGAAAGGGAATATATAGAATATACTGTTTAGAAAAAATGGGTAAATATTTATTAAATTCTAAAGAAATAGAATGTAAATGGCAACCATCAGACAATACAAAAACAGTGCCAATGATAAAAAAGAGGCTAGCTGGTAACCAAGTAATTATAGCATATTTAAGAAAAGTTAAAGCTTTTGATAGTTATATAGTAAAACCTGCTATAACAGATAAAATTTCTGGCAAAACTTTTAAAGCGAGTGGAGGAGCAATAAAACTTACTAAAAACAGAAAATCAATACAATTTATATTTGAAGTAATAAGAAGAGAGCCAGAATGGGAGAAAAAGCTAGTAGATAGAATGAAACAATATAAAGAGTTTTACGAAAATTTTGTACCAGGAGACTCTGGATTTCATTCTATGCCACAATTAATTTTAGTATGCGAAGATGACAAACACATGGCAGAAACATTTAAAGTAATTGCAATGAAAGCATTACAAATAGAACAAATAAAACTATATTTTACAACAGACCTAAAACAAAATGGAGATACACTAACAGATACATTGGTAGAATTTGTACTAGACAAAGAAAAAAACAAATACAAAGCAAAAACAGTAGAACTAAAACTATTAGGAATAGAGTAAAACATTGGAGAAAAAGTCGCTACGCTCCAACGTTGCACACAAATTTTATTTCATAAAATTTGGCGCCTGAACAAATTTACGGAAAGCCAACGAAAAAATTTAAAATGCAGTTAAAAAAATGGCTTTCCGATTTGTTCTTTAGCTCGGTTTATATCTTTGGTAGTGGCATCTGGTATGCCATCTAATTCGTATTTAAAGCCCATTTTGGTCCATTTATGCTTACCTAAAGTATGATATGGAAGTAGCTCCACTTTTTCTACAGTTTTTAGTGTTTGTATAAATTCTTTTAATTTTAATAAATCTTTTTCATCATCTGTAATTCCAGGAATAATAACTTGTCTAATCCACATAGGAATAGAATTATTGCTTAAATATTGAGCAAATTCTAATTCCAATTTGTTAGAAGTACCAACAAGTTCTTTACATTTTTCTGGGTCAATATGTTTAATATCTAGTAATACTAAATCTGTTAAGGTAAGTAATTTTTTTATATCTGGCGTTAAAGCAACCATACCAGAAGTATCTATACAAGTATGAATATTTTCCTTTTTTAATTTGGTAAATAAATCAATTAAAAACTTAGCCTGTAATAAAGGCTCTCCACCAGAAGCGGTAACACCGCCTCCGGAAAAAACCATATAATTTTTATACTTTAAAATTTTATCAAAAATATCATCTAAAGACTGATATTGTCCACCAGAAATATCCCAAGTGTCTCTATTGTGGCAATATTTACATCTTAAAGAACACCCCTGTAAAAATAGTATATATCGTATTCCAGGTCCATCTACAGTACCAAAAGTATCAGTAGAATGAACTTTTGCATATGATTCTTTCATGTATTTTATCCTTTCATTAATAATTAAAACCTAAAAACCTAAAAACCTCCACAACACCAGTTTCAAAAGAATTAAATTTTGGCTAGGAGAATTATATTTATAAGGCAAGGGCGCGTATGTGTATACGTAACCGCGTTATAAATGTAATTCGACAACGCCAAAAGTGTAATTATTTTGAAACAGTTTTATATACGTTCGTGAATAGTACGACTAATAACATCCAATTGCTGTTCTCTAGTAAGCTTAGTAAAATGCACAGCATAACCAGAAACACGAATAGTAAGTTGAGGGTATTTTTCTGGATGTTCCATTGCATCTTCTAATAATGCTCTATCAAACACATTAACATTAATATGATGACCTGTTTGAGCAAAAAATCCATCTAACATACTTACTAAGTTTTTAACTTGTGTTTGGCTGTCATGTCCTAAAGTACCTGGTGTAATAGAAAAAGTATAAGATATACCATCTTCTGCAGAATCAAAAGGTAGTTTTGCAATAGAATTCATAACAGCAAGAGCACCTTGTGTATCTCTACCATGTAAAGGATTTGCACCAGGACCAAATGGAGCACCAGCTTTTCTTCCATCTGGTGTATTACCAGTAGCTTTACCATATACAACATTAGAAGTTATAGTTAAAATAGATAATGTGTGTTTAGAATTTCTATATGTTGCATATTTGCGCAATTTATTCATAAATATTTTAACAATATCTACAGCAATTTGGTCAACTCTGTTATCATCATTTCCAAACTTAGGAAAATCTCCTTCGATAATATAATCTACAACTAGTCCATTTTCATTTTTTACAGTTTTAACTTTTGCATATTTGATTGCAGAAAGAGAATCAGCGACAACTGATAAACCTGCAATTCCACAAGCCATAGTTCTTAGCACATCTTTATCATGTAAAGCCATTTCTAAAGCTTCATATGAATATTTATAATGCATATAATGAATAGCATTTAAAGCTTTAATATAAATTTTTGCAACATAATCCATCATTGTATCAAATTTATACATAACTTCATCATAATTTAAATATTCTGATGTAATTGGCTCATACCTTGGAGTTACTTGTTTTCCAGTAATCTCATCTGCACCTCCATTTATAGCATAAAGCAAAGCTTTGGCTAAATTTGCTCTTGCTCCAAAAAACTGCATTTGTTTACCAATTTTCATAGGAGATACACAACAAGCAATTCCATAATCATCACCTAAAGTAACTCTCATAATAT